>CALJEW010000200.1 GCA_938074585.1 uncultured Rhodospirillales bacterium
AACCACATGCGGTAACCGCGATACAAAAAACAGCTATAAGTGAAGATTTAAATAACAATATTTATAATCCGATTTGGAACAACGATGACTTTTTGAGGTGGCTTTCCAGCCATGGCGACTAATACGTTTGGTAATTTTAACGCCTGTTGCTCTGCAATGTCAGGATCACAATCAACGGGTAATTCTAAAGTAGCTCGCATTTTGCCATTTACTTGAACTCCAATTGTTAGTGTCTCATCGACTAGTAAAGATTTATCAGCATCGGGCCATGGTGTATCTGTTAATAGTGTTTTGTGGCCTAATTGATACCACGCTTCTTCAGCTATGTGTGGCGTCATTGGTGCGATAAGGCAAATTAAAGTTTCTAAACCAAATCGCATTACCCAATCTGCACCGACTTGTTTAGGTTTTAAAGTTTCTAGTGTGTTCGAAAGTTCACGAATACGAGCGACAGCTTTATTAAAGTGAAAGCGTTCTAAATCTTCTGTAAGGCCGGCAATGGTTTTGTGTGTGAGTCTGTATGTTTTAAAAACAGCAACATCAAAAGTTTCGGGTTTTGCCGTTCCTAAAGGACAAAGTTGAACATTTGGCTCAGAAATCATGCGCCAAAGACGATTTAAATAACGCCACGCACCATCGACGCCACTATCAGTCCAATCTAAATCTCGTTCTGGTGGACTATCGGACAGCATAAACAACCTTGCGGTATCGGCCCCATATGAATCAATAATAAATTCAGGGTCGACAACGTTCTTCTTGGATTTGCTCATTTTTTCAGAGCGACCCTTGGTAACGTTGATACCTGATTTGGTATGACTTAATATATTTTCATTACTTGTCGTTACATCATCAGGAAGAACCCAATTTCCATGTTCGTCGCGGAATGTTGCATGGCATACCATGCCCTGGGTCATTAACCCGGCAAACGGTTCTTTAATATCTATATATCCACATTGATTCAAAGCGCGAGTGAAGAAACGAGAATATAATAAATGAAGTACGGCGTGTTCTATACCACCAACATATTGATCTACAGGAAGCCAATATTCTGCGGCCTCTTTTGAAAAACCAATTTTATCATTTTGCGGGTCGGCAAATCGTGCATAATACCAAGAGCTTTCGAAAAAAGTATCAAAAGTATCTGTCTCGCGTAGGGCCGTTTTCCCACATTTGGGACAATCGACATATTTCCAAGTGGGATGCTTATCTAAAGGATTACCAACAGAATTTAAATCGACATCTTTGGGTAATTCTACGGGTAAGTTTTGTTTTGGTACGGGAACAATCCCACAATCTTCACAATGTATGACTGGAATTGGGCAGCCCCAATAGCGTTGGCGAGAAACACCCCAATCGCGAAGTCGGTAATTGATAGCGCGCTTGCCAATATCACGCTCGACAAAGGCATCGATTATTTTTGTTTTGGCTGTAGGAACATCAAGCCCTGATAAAAAGTCTGAATTGATAAGAATACCGTCACCAATGGCGGCGACGTCTTCAATAATGACATCTTCAGCCGCAACTCCTTTAGGTGCAACAACAGGTAAAACGGCTAAATTATATTTACGGGCAAAATCTAAATCCCGCTGATCGTGTGCTGGGCAACCGAAAATCGCGCCTGAACCGTAGTCCATTAGAACAAAATTGGCGATATATAAAGGAAGATCAAGCCCTCCAATAAACGGATGCTTGCACGTTAATCCCGTATTAAAACCCTTTTTTTCTGCGGTTTCGATGGCAGCTTCACTGGTACCCATATTATTGCATTCATGAACGAAAGCAGCTAAATCTGAATTTGAGCTCAATAAATCTTGTGCAATAGGATGATTTGCAGCAATGGCGCAAAAACTTGCACCAAAAATAGTATCGGGCCGGGTTGTGTAAACTTCTAGCTTTTCATCACGCTCGGATACATCAAATATAATGTGGGCACCTTCAGAGCGACCAATCCAATTTTCTTGCATAATGCGGACCCGTTCGGGCCAACGATCTAAAGTAGAGAGATCTCCAAGTAGGCTTTGTGCAAAGTTGGTAATTTTTAAAAACCATTGCGACAGTTGTCGTTTTTCAACTTCAGCACCGGATCGCCAACCTTTGCCGTCTATAACTTGTTCATTTGCAAGAACGGTATTTTCTACCGGATCCCAATTGACCCAACTTTCTTTACGGTAAACCAGATCCTCTTTTAAAAAGTCGAGGAACATTTTCTGTTCATGAGCATAATAATTTGCATCACAGGTAGCTAGCTCGCGAGACCAGTCATAAGATAAGCCCATTGATTTAAGTTGAACGCGCATGGTTGATATATTTTCGCGCGTCCATTTAGCAGGGTGTGTTTTGTTTTCAATCGCTGCGTTTTCAGCAGGTAAACCAAACGCATCCCACCCCATTGGGTGTAAGACATTGAAACCTTTCGCTTTTTTATAACGTGCAATAAGATCACCAAGGGCATAGTTACGTACATGACCCATGTGGATACGTCCAGACGGATATGGAAACATTTCGAGAACGTAGTATTTTTCCTTAAACGGATCTACTTTTACTTCAAAACATTTATTTTTTGCCCAAAGTTCTTGCCATTTTTGTTCGGTTTCTTTGAAATTATAACGTGTCATAGTTAAAGTCTTATTTTCTATAAAGTTTACATTCAGCTTTGAGTTGGATGATGTTTTCTCAAATGTTTTTTGCAGTATTTATGTTCATTTAGTAAAAAGACTGCTAGTTCTTTTCTTGAATAATCAATTGATTGCGCATTTGCCGAGCTTTAGTCAAAATCGAGTCCTCAATTTTAATTTTTGTTGCTTCTGGAACTGCAGCATCGCGCCAAACACGATCATTGCTTAAAACCTGACGGAAAACAGCGACACGAATTCCATCGGCCCGTAATGACTTACCTAGAATATAAATATTTAATTTTAACCGTTCATTTGGGGATTCTGCGGGCGCATACCAATCGGTAATAATAACACCGCCGAAGGGATCGGCCGAATTAACCGGCATAAAGGCAATAGTATCTAATGAAGCTCGCCATAAGTAACTGTTTACGCTTAGCCCAGCACCACCGTTATTATTGCCACCTTTACTGCTAAATAAATTCAAGCCGCCTTCACCAAAAATGGTATCGCGCTTGGAGTGGTCGAGAAACGGATCATTATCTTTTTGATCCTGAGAGCGTGTGTCCAATGGAACAGCATCGACGCAACCAGCTATAAGTCCGATGAGGCCAAGCATACAAAATAATTGGCTAAAACGTATAAACCGGGGCATTTAACTAACTCCACAATTGAAAAAGGCAAAAAGAAAAAAGAAACATTTTGATTAAAGCTTTCCTTCTTTTAAAGCAATATGTCCTGTCTTTCTAGCTTTCACATGCATATGAAATATACTATTCAAATAAGCTTATGCCACTAAGTCCATAAGCACCTGCATTTTTAAGCAGCGGTTTTTGCAATGCATTGATGCCACCAAGTGCAAATATAGGTATTTTGAGTTTACGAGCGAACCGTGCAAAGCGTATTAATCCTATATGCGGGCCACCTACATGACTTTTAGTGGGGAAAACTGGAGATAAAAAGACCCCATCCACGCCTTGTTTTTGAGCCAAAAGACCCGCAGCTAAAGAATGGGTCGCAGCCGTTACCAATCCGCCTGCCTGTTTGAAATGAGATAATCCATAATTTGGTCGACGTAATTGGTGCTCTGGCAAATGAACTCCATCTGCTTTTAAATGTGCAGAAAGTCTTATATCGCCAGCAATAAAACACAAAATACCTCGTTTTTGGCAGGCTTGGATAACACTTTTTGCTAAATGGTGACGATTTGGAATATCATAATGACGGAAAATCAAACCAGCGGTTTTGGGTAATCGATCGATTAAGTCTATAGGATTTGGACCCCGGTTTGAATCGGTTAAGGCAAAAAGGTGAGGCAACTTATGTGTATTTTTAGTTAATGGAAAATTGAGCCCTGGCTTACGCTCTGTTATTATATTCAACGAAGCCCCCTATTGTATCTACATCTAGAAATTAAGTACCGAAACAATGCCCAATGATATAGCAAATAATCTAATAAGTGTTAACAACTCCATAAAAAATGCGGCAATGAATGTCGAGCGAAACCCAGCGGATGTATCCTTGGTGGTGGTAAGTAAAACCCAACCGGCAAAATCCATTCAGCTAGTCATTGGTAGGGGGTATAGTGTTTTTGGCGAAAATAAAGTTCAGGAAGCAGAAGAAAAGTGGCCCGATCTTAAGTCAGCCTATCCGGAATCAACACTACATTTAATAGGGCCGCTCCAAAGCAATAAAACGAAGCGAGCTGTACAGCTGTTTGATGTTATTGAAACGGTGGACCGGATTAAAATTGCCAAGGCTTTGGCCCGTGAAATGGATGCCCAAAACATCTATCCTGAGTGTTATATTCAAGTAAATACGGGCGAAGAACCACAAAAAACAGGCGTTTTACCGACCGATGTGGATGCCTTTATAAAACAATGTTGTGTTGAATTGAAATTACCGATTGTTGGGTTGATGTGCATCCCTCCCGCCGGAGATAACCCGAGCCTTCATTTTGGTTTATTGTCAGAGATGGCAAAGCGTAACGGATTGCATAAATTAAGTATGGGGATGAGTAGCGATTTTGAGACAGCAGTTGAATTTGGTGCGACTTCAGTGCGCGTTGGAACTGCAATATTCGGATCACGTCCGGCGGTTAAGACTAAAGAGTAATGCATAGTCCGTATATTATTTAAGTTTATTTGAGGTTTTTCCTATTTCCAGTTCTTTGCCACTCGCATAAATGACGAAAGTGGTATCCGCCTTTATGATGGTATTGGTTCGCCTGTTTTGCAGAGAAGTTTTAAGCCTGTGAAGTGTTCGTTAGTTCGGTTTTTTTTGTAAAATAGTAGATAAGCTGATAAATTTTTTTAGTTTGTGATATAAGGTTGGTGAAGTTCTAGGGTCGGAAAGTTGCATACGGCTATTATCACTTTTTCATGTATAAAATGGTAGTTTGTCTATTTAATCATTTCATTAACGATTTAGGCTG
>CALJEW010000201.1 GCA_938074585.1 uncultured Rhodospirillales bacterium
GGGCACTTAGCTCAGTTGGTAGAGCATTCGACTTTTAATCGAACGGTCGAAGGTTCGAATCCTTCAGTGCCCACCATTTAAAATTAAAGGCCTAGCTGGTAACAGCTAGGCCTTTAATTTTTGCAAACCAAAATCTAAAAATAAAGGGTCCGGACCCAATTGAAGCTCATACGTCAAGCTCGCCCATGAACTGAGCATTTTCTTGAATAAACTTAAACCGGAGTTCTGGTTTTTTGCCCATCAGTGCATCTACCAGCTTTTCTGTATCGCGAGCTTCAACAATCTCATCGTCTGTATGCCCCGCCGGGACCGTCACACGGAGTAGGGTGCGGTTTTCAGGTGCCATTGTTGTTTCCTTAAGCTGACGCGGAGGCATCTCTCCAAGGCCTTTAAAACGGCTGATATCAATTTTGCCTCTACCGGTGAATTCTTTCACCATCAATTCATCCTTATGAAGGTCATCGCGGGCATATAAGGTTTTACCACCTTGACTGATCCGATAAAGCGGGGGCAGGGCCAAATACAAATGCCCAGTGTTCACAAGTTCAGGCATTTCTTTGTAAAAGAATGTCATGAGCAGCGCCGCAATATGAGCACCATCAACATCAGCATCGGTCATGATAATGACTTTTTCATAACGCAAATCATCCTCGATAAAGGTATCACCTGAACCACAGCCCAACGCTTCGTGCAAATCGGATATTTCCGCATTGGCTTGCATTTTTTCTTTGGTGGCACTGGCAACGTTCAAAATTTTACCGCGCAACGGCAATACAGCCTGTGTTTTTCGATTACGCGCCTGTTTTGCAGATCCACCAGCAGAATCGCCCTCAACTAAATAAATCTCAGTATCAACAGAGTTGGAATTTGAACAATCAGACAGTTTGCCCGGCAAACGAAGCCGCTTGGTCGCCGATTGACGCTTCATCTGCTTGTCATCGCGCCGCTTCATTCGAATTTCAGCCCGGCGGATACAGTGCTCTAAAAGCTCTTTCGCCGCATCAGGCGCGCCTGAAAGCCAATGATCGAAGTGATCACGAATTGTACTTTCGACCATTTTTTGAGCATCGATGGTTGAAAGCTTGTCCTTTGTTTGACCTTGGAACTGAGGATCAGTTATAAAAACCGAAAGCATAATGCTGGCCCCAAAAACCACGTCATCGCCGGTCACTTTGGCTGCTTGTTTGTTGCCTATCAATTCACCGTACGCCCGCATCCCTTTGGCCAAAGCAGAGCGCAAGCCCTGTTCGTGGGTGCCGCCCAATGGCGTTGGGACGGTGTTACAATAGGAATTAAAAAACGGGTCTTCATCTAGCGGCCAATGAATGGCCCATTCGGCTTTACCGGTACCCGCACTAAACTTAGCATCGCCCGAAAACGGCATTGGTGTTACTGTTTTGCGATCACCCAAAGCCGAAATCAAATAATCCGACAAGCCCCCAGGGAAATGCATAACCGCGGTCTCAGGCGTTTCATCGCCGGCTTTTAAAAGCTTGGGGTCAACCTTCCAACGAATTTCAACGCCTCTGAACAAATAAGCCTTTGAGCGCGCCATTTTGTATAGAAGTTGTGGCCTGAACTGAGCTTTTGAGCCAAAAATTTTTGGGTCGGGATGAAAATGAACAGTTGTTCCCCGGCGATTTTGTGTGCTCCCGATCTCTTTTAAAGGACCAAGCGGGACACCCCTCGAATACGATTGTTCCCAAATTTTACGGTCGCGAGCAATTTCAACTCGCAACACATCAGACAAGGCATTAACAACCGACATACCAACACCATGTAAGCCACCAGACGTCACATACGCATCGCCTGAAAACTTACCGCCGGAATGAAGCGTTGTTAAAATCACTTCTAAGGCAGGTTTATCTTTGAATTTTGGGTGCGGATCGGTGGGGATCCCGCGGCCGTTATCCGATACAATAAGCGTCTGATTTTCACACAGCTCAATGCTAATGTGGCTGGCATGCCCCGCCACTGCTTCATCCATCGAGTTATCAATAATTTCAGCCGCCAAATGGTGGAAAGCGCGCTCATCAGTGCCACCAATATACATACCTGGGCGGCGGCGAACCGGCTCAAGCCCTTCTAAAACCTCAATATCTTTAGCTGAATAGGAGCCATTTTTGGATTTTTTTGGTGCCGTTGTTGGCCGTGCAGTCATATCCTCTTCATTAGAATTAGCGGCCTTTTGAATGGGTTGCTCGGCAACCGAAGCAGCGCCAGAAACCTCCGAAGGCTCGCTTGGCGTCTCATCAATATCTTCAGCATGATCAAAAAGGTCAGCCATAATCTGCGCAGTCTTTCATTATTACTTTAAATCCATGTAATTTATTACATACCTATAATTTCGTAATTTATTACAAACCTATCGGAGAGCATGATACAGTGTGAAACCCTAAAAGTATAACAACATATTGTGGATAGAGACGTTTCTTATGACAAAAGCACCAACAGATAGTCAATTTCCAGAGCCACGCGGAGAACTAGCGCTCAGAACTCTAGCAATGCCTTCTGATGCAAACCCCAATGGCGATATCTTTGGTGGCTGGTTAATGGCACAAATGGATATTGCGGGCGGTATAACCGCCTTTTCAGCCGCCAACGGGCGTGTAGCGACGGTCGCGGTTGATGGCTTTATATTTCATTTGCCAGTTCATGTGGGGGATGTTTTATGCTGTTATGCCGACATCATCAAAACTGGGCGCACATCAATGACAATCCGTGTTGAGGCCTGGGTTTTGCGCCAACGCATGAATAAGGCCCGGGACAAAGTGACCGAAGGCTTATTTACCTTTGTTGCCATTGATGATGAAGGCAACAAACGAACAATACCTAATGAACCTTAAACAACGCTCAGGAAAAGCCTTAAGCAACGATGACGCAAATGTAACCAGCTAAAAATAATAATGAAAGCGATGCCAGTTCTTTAAAAAACACTAAATTTTGCACGGTAACCTCCCAAAGATAGACTAAATTATATAAGAACAATATAAGAACATATATAGAACTTAATGGCAATATTTTTTTCGTTCTGGAACTAAATAATTGGTTTAAAAAAGCACACAGCTGAGCAAATTTAACCAGATCAACACAATTATTGCCTAACATAAAAAGGTGAGCAAATAAAAAAGTTCATCAAAACAGGGATTCGATTACTTAAAGCATCCACATTTTTGATGTCTGTAAACGCATTTTGGGCCTGCCAAGTATCAATAATGAATGCTACGGTGCAGAAAAATAACAATAGCACCTATGCCATCTAGCAACGGCATTGCATAGAGATGAAGGCTGTAAATATTTTGTCAATAAACTTTAAGTCTTAGATATTCATGAAAAGATGCTCGCAACCCACGTTTTGTTTCACCCACTCGTTGACGAACTGCGGTGATCATTCGGCCTCACGATTCTAAGCATGGCAGCACTTAACGCACGTTCGCGCTTAAATTACCGCTCTGCAGATAGTTTTTCACAACTCAGATTTAGTCTCCTGAAAAGCGCCTGAAGTTTCCGACTAACTGCTCAAGAACAGTCATTTTATTGCCATGAGTCGGGGTTTTGCGGTCAATGGGGGTTACTGAATTCGCTTG
>CALJEW010000202.1 GCA_938074585.1 uncultured Rhodospirillales bacterium
GAGGGTTTGGGTTTACCCGTTCGAGCTTATTTCCACAATTTTTGGCGTTTTTTTTAACCGTCCAAAAGATAGACAAAGGTTAGCGGGGTTTTAACAACTGTAATCAACAGAATTTTACGAACGTAATCAGAACAAAAAATGTCAATGTCACCGTTTAGATTAACGACAACAGAAACTTCTTTAATATAGACTTCATATTCCATTGAAACGACCTTATTCCTGATACGAAATGAAAAACTGTTCATCCATGTAACCTGACGTCTTGAAATTAATCTGGAGTTTGCATCAAGTTCCCCACAGGAGGCGTGTCCCCTGTGGCGCGATCCGTTATTTTGTTATTCCATGGACACTCCCAAACACTTATGAAGGTTAAAAATACAACAAAATCAGGATACAGTGATTGAGGAATTGATAGAATAAATTATATCCAATGGACTGGAGGAAATGACATCAGTATTTACCCGACTGTTCGGTCTGGCCATGCGTGAGGGGCGGGAACAGTTTCTTGGTGCAGGGCATTATGAACCGGTTTCCCGGCGACGGGGCTATGCCAATGGCTACAAGAGCAAAAGAGTTGATACTCCAGCAGGCTCTCTGAGCGTCAGTGTGTCTAAGACCACTAACCACCTTGAGGGGTGCAGCAAACAATTCTTTCTGGAATCTATGGAACGGGGACGGCGCTTTGGTCCTGCTGACATGCTGGCCATGGCTATAATGTATATCAAAGGGATCTCCACCCGCGATGCCGAAGCCGTTATGAAAGAGTTTGGTATTGAGAGCCTGACCAGCACCCAGATCAGCCGGGAAAGTAACTTTTTGTTGATGGTTTGTCCAACTAGAGCAACCGATTTTAGGGCTAAATACGCATTCTGATAGCCGATTCCCGCTATGCAAAAGCGCTGCTAAATCGCGTGGTTCGCGATGTTGCCATCCTTTCCGTCATTTGCATTGGTCCCGATCAACGTCACCGGATTTTGGGTGTCTCTTGTGCCTTGCCGGAAACCAAGGTGAACTGGCAAGCCTTCTTTGAAAGCCTGCTTAAGCGTGGCATGAGTGGTGTGAAATTCGTGGTCTCGGATAATCATTCGGGGTCTAAAGGCGGCGATGAAGTCCGTGTCTGGGTGGGCTGTGTGGCAACGTGGCCAGTTCGATCTGGCGCAGAATAACATTCACCATACGCCCAGACAGAAAAACCGCAAACGCATTGGTGCTAAACTATGCCAAATCTGACAACAGCAACAGAAAATCTACGATTTCTGCTAGTAGAGAGCTATCGTGAAAAGACCCCCTTATCTTGCCAAATGGCTCGAAGACAATGTGCCGGAGGGACTTGCTGTACTCACCTTACCAGACTAACATCACTACCGACTGCCCACCTCCAATCCCATTGAGCGCGGCATCCTGCAAGAGCTCAAGCTGCGCACCCGTAGATTCATAATCAAGTGTCACCACAATTCTGTCTCTGCCTAAAAGGACACTCCCCCTGATGGGAATCTTATTCTAATCAATAGTTTAGCTCATTCAAATAGTTTGTTAAATCATTGCATTTGAATAATAAAAAACTTAATCGTTTGCTTTAATTTCAACATTCGCAATGGCCTGCGCTGCGATCCCTTCACCGCGACCGGTAAAACCCAACTTTTCTGTCGTTGTTGCTTTAATATTTACCCGCGAAGGGCTGATTTTTAAGATCGCAGCAACCCGTTCACACATTTGTAATCGATACGGCCCGACCTTTGGGGCTTCGCACATCAACGTAATATCTACATTAACAATCCGCCCACCTTTGGAATTAATCAATTTCACAGCATGGGAAACAAATTGGTCTGATGCAACACCACGCCATTGTTCATCGGATGGCGGGAAAAGATGGCCAATATCATCTTCACCAACGGCCCCCAAAAGCGCGTCGGTTAGGGCATGTAAAGCAACATCAGCATCAGAATGACCTTCTAACGAGTGCGTATGAGCAATCTTCACTCCACACAACACAACCTGATCACCATCAGAAAATCGATGTACATCAAAACCAATACCACTTCGGGTTTCCATAAATATCTCTCCATTATTTGAAGCCTGAATATCAGAAAGTGTTGTAATTTTAACGTTTGTATCATCACCATCAACACGAACAACGGTTAGTCCAACAGCTTCGCAAATAGCCGCATCATCGGATAGGCTTTGCCCTGTAAGTTTAAGATGTGCGTTCAGAATATCTGAATAGCGGAAACCTTGTGGAGTCTGAGCTCGCCACAATTCAAATCGATCCTCAGTCGCTACAATTTTACCATTAATTACTCGCTTAATAGTATCCGTTAAGGGTAGAGTAGGGATTGCACCCGCAGCCGAGTCTAATGCATCAAGCACACGGGTAATAACATCAGCAGAAATATAGGGCCTGGCCCCGTCATGAATCAATACAAAATCAGGTGCATCATCCGCAATCTGCTGAAGGCCCAAACGAACGGAATCTTGGCGTTCTTCCCCTCCAAAAATCGGCGCTTTTAAGCCCAAACCTTCGGTCGCGGCCTCATACAAGCCCATGTCATCTGGATGAATCACCACTCTAACGTGATCAATTTTCTGCTGGCATAGAAAGGCCATTACGGCATGGCGCAACACGGGGGCACCATACAATTGGGTATACTGCTTTGGCATTTCGCCACCGAAACGATGGCCACGTCCCGCAGCAACAATAAGTGCAATCGATTTAGACACTAGATTTTGACCTTATACATATATATATTCTACGAGATTAGTAAGACGATTAAAGAATGCCAAGTTTAAATAAGATTAAACCTAGGGCCGGTATTCATTAAGGCTTGCCAACCATGCTAACTAGCGCAATCTTCTGGTCAAGAAAAGAACCAGACGGGGCATAATATATAGCTCCTGTGGAGACAGCTATATGCCTGATGCCTTGTTATTAAATTTAAGCGCATTAATTGCTTTGCTTCCCGCATCCTTAGCGGCGCAAAGGAAGATAGCCACCCGTGACACGGTTTTTTGGCTAGTACTTGGTGTTGCTGTTGCTGGTCCAGCGTTACTTTTAGTCGTCACCTCATCTAATGGTTGGCATTCCGACTTATCAACGGCCCTATGGACAACGATCATAACTAGTCTTATGTTATTTGCGATCATGAGTGCTGTTATTCGGGATGCTTGGCGTCTTAGTCCATTATTCACACCTTATATGTTTATTTTTGGATTGTTTGCTGCTGCTTGGGCAACATTTAATAAAGATATAGCCCCGGTTCCCGCCAACACTTTAAGCGGTTGGGTTATCCTTCATATAGTGACATCAATCACTACCTATGGCTTGATCACCATTGGATCCGTTGCGGCATTAGCGGCTATTTTTCAAGAACGCGCCTTGAAAGCAAAAAAACAAACACGCCTCGTGCACATCTTACCATCTCTGGCCGGTTGCGATGGAATGGTTATGCTATTACTAGGCATGGGAGAAGCGGTTCTGGTGATTGGCCTTTTAAGTGGAATGGCGCTTGAAATATCAGACACAGGTTCTCTGTTTTCATTCAATCACAAAACAATTTTGACCCTAACCGCCTTCGTTGTTATTGGCTGCCTGTTATTTGCTCATTTTAAGTTTGGTCTCAGAGGACGTAAGGCTGCACGCTTAGTTTTGTTAGGTTATTTATTCCTCACGCTGGGCTATCTTGGCGTCAAATTTGTTACAAATGTCTTATTAGCTGGATAAATCATAATAAGTCGGGCACAAGAATAATTTGAATTCTTGTCTATTACGCACGAATTGCCTAATAAATGAGCAACACTTTGAAGAAGATTCATATGTCTATAGAAATTGGTCCCGTAAAACTGGATCACCCAATTGTTTTGGCTCCTATGTCTGGCGTCACAGACCTGCCATTCCGTCGTCTAGTTAAACGCTGGGGGGTTGGTTTAGTGGTATCAGAGATGATTGCTAGCAAAGCCATGATTTACGCTGCAAAAAAAACCATGAAAATGGCCACACATTGCGCCGAAGAGCACCCAATGTCTGTGCAATTAGCAGGCTGCGACCCCAAAATCATGGCAGAAGCAGCGCGCTTAAACGAAGATCGAGGTGCGTCGATGATTGATATCAACATGGGATGCCCTGTTAAAAAAGTCACCAAAGGCGATGCTGGATCAGCCCTTATGCGCGACGAAAGACACGCCGGGGCCATTATGGCCGCAGTTGTTAAAGCAGTATCGATCCCGGTAACGCTCAAAATGCGCACTGGTTGGGATGATGACACCCGAAATGCGCCTGCATTGGCAAAAATTGCGGAAGACAGTGGCGTTCAATTGTTAGCAGTACATGGTCGCACCCGTTGCCAATTCTACAAAGGCCACGCAGATTGGAAATTTATCCGCCAAGTCAAAGATGCCGTCAACTTGCCGGTGTTCGGAAATGGCGACATCAATACCGTTGAAGACGCAGCACAAATGATGGCAGATTCTGGCGCTGATGGTGCCTTAATTGGTCGTGGCACTTATGGTCGTCCGTGGTTTCCGAACCAAGTTTGGCATTATTTACAAACCGGTGAGAAATTGCCAGACCCATCAATAGCAGATCAATTGGCGACCGTTATGGAACACTATGAGCATTTATTAGAGCACTATGGCGAACAAGCAGGGCGTAGAATTGCGCGTAAACATTTGGGTTGGTATTCAAAGGGCTTACCTGAATCCGCCGAATATCGTGCCTTAATCATGAGCCTTGATGATGTCGAGCAGGTTAAGCAAGAAATTCAACGCTTTTATGACCCACTTATTGAAGGAATTGCCGCCTAATGGCGAAACCAGTGATGGCCACAAAAGTTCAGCACACATCAGATCGCCCTGATACGTCCGATCTCATCGATAGCGATATTTTGCTGAACACCATCACAGCAGCCTTAATTGCGATCAATGACAACAACGTAATTGTCTATTCCAACACAGCCGCCGAACAATTTTTCAAATCTAGCGCCGAATACATGGTAAATAAAAAGCTGCGTTTGTTTTTACCTGAAGATAGCCCCGCTTTTGGATTAATAGAGCAAGTGCGTACCCAACGCAGTACTGTTTCTGAATACGGTATAACGCTGGAAACACCACGTATTGGAACAAATTTCATAAACATTCAAGCAACACCAATCATTGAACAACCGGGTTCTGTTGCTCTGACTTTGCAACAGCGTTCCATTGCAGACAAAATTGACCGCCAATTAACCCACCGGGGGGCTGCGCGCTCCGTAACGGCAATGGCATCCATGTTAGCACATGAAGTTAAAAACCCCCTCTCAGGCATCCGTGGTGCTGCGCAATTATTGGAACAAAACGCCACAGAAGACGACCAACCCCTAACTCAGTTAATCCGCGAGGAAGCTGATCGGATTTGTGACTTGGTTGATCGCATGGGTGTATTTTCCGATACGGGCCCACTTAAACGTGAAGCGGTAAACATTCATCAAGTCCTTGATCGAGTTCATAAATTAGCCAAAAATGGGTTTGGTAGCGGCTTATCCTTCATCAATGCATTCGACCCGTCTTTACCTCCAGTATATGGCAATCGCGATCAATTGGTTCAGGTGTTTTTGAACTTAGTTAAAAATGCTGCTGAGGCTGCACCAAAAACATACGGACAAATTACATTACAAACCACGTATCAGCAAGGCGTGCGATTTGCTGTCCCTAACGTCAACAAGCATGTCCATTTACCTTTACAAATCAGCGTCATTGATAATGGCCCTGGCATTCCAGACGATATCAAGCCATATTTGTTTGACCCGTTCGTTACATCAAAGCCCCAAGGAAGCGGCTTAGGCCTTGCATTAGTCGCCAAAATCATTGGCGATCATTGCGGTGTTATTGAGTGCGAGTCGAAACCCAACAAAACTACGTTCCGGGTCATATTACCTATGTTTGCGGAGTACAAGTAAAGCAATGACCACGCCAACAATTCTTGTTGCTGATGATGATGCGGGTATTCGTACCGTCGTAACTCAAGCCTTAAACCGCGCGGGGTACGAAGTTCACGCAACGGGTAATGCAGCAACCTTATGGCAGTGGGTTAATGATGGAGATGGGGATTTGGTGATCACTGATGTGATTATGCCAGACGAAAACGGGTTGGATTTGGT
>CALJEW010000203.1 GCA_938074585.1 uncultured Rhodospirillales bacterium
TCCGGAATTGGCGATAGCGCTGGCCAACGGCAAGCAAAAACCAACCAAGCTGCCCGCAAAAGCGAGCGAGGCTGCCATGTTGTTTTCCCGAATCAATTTTATCTCGTCGTGGGGCGTCACCCACATGTAGATGACCACGTAGAAAAAGGTTAAGGCCATTGCCGTAGCCATAAAGGCCAGAAACCAAGGGAGTTCGCTTAGTGCATTGCCAAGAAATTCCAAAGAATGTACTCCCTAAATGATTCAATCAAATAACAGAAAACGTTATTAGAGTGTGTAATCTACCATAAGTAAATTTCACGGCAACCTGCGTGATATAAGATGTTATTACAAGCAATGTAACATCAAGTCCTACATTTGGATATAACCTGTTTTGAGTCAGAATCAACTATTCAACATCATTTAGTTTATTTATGAGCAATTCATATGAAATTGATTTCGAAAGCCTTCCACATACCCGATCTGCGTTTCATATTAAAGGCATCAGGTTTGTGGTTGCCTTTGTGTTGGTTCTTCATACGATATCAGAATGCAATAATTCCAACGATGCACGTGCCAATCGAATGTAGGGCTTGTTGCCCAACATCTTGAAAGAGTAACCCAACAGTCGGCTCATACTGATACAGGTGTTGCCGCTTGGCTGATCAAAAACCCTTCCGTAAATTTTAGGTCAAATTACAATGTGCTGGCTCTTTTGCCGGTTTAAAATGTCGATCCACAAGGTTCCCATGCCATCGCCATAATTGAAGAAAATGGCTAAGCATGCCTCTTGGATGAAAAATATGTGGGTCAGTCGTCTTATGTCTTTAAGCGCCCATACTTTGAAATCGTGCGATCGTTGGAAGTCGATCATATCAAATACGGTCCATGAACCTAGAAAATCAATTCTTATTTTCACAGCTTTTTCATTGAACCGTGTTGAAACGTTCTTAAATGCGATTGTGAACAATAACAATTTATCCCTGCTGTTGTTAAACGATGATCATCTTGAAGTTTTTGCTTCTAACAATTGGAATACTAGTAATCTAGCATACCAGTCAAAACCAAATACGATAGAACACCCCAATTCCACATTGCTCCCCTTCTAGAAGCAATATGCTGCTTCCAAAATGCAATGGATAGCAAATTCACGGTCCTTGCTTCTGTCGATCCGTATATAACTTCAAGCCAATCAATACCCTTAATCTTGATCATCGTTGTATTAATTATGATTGTTGCTGCAACGAATATACTATCGCATCGAAGAAAAAGCGGACTGGTGTTAAAAAACCGACGCCATATAGAAAACATGCCACTCGGGTGTCTTTCATGGGATATAGGTTTCGATTCTACGTGACTAAGACAGAGCTGCATGAAAATCGATATTTTAGAAAAAAATCTAGATATTGTTGGCAACTATATTAATCAGGTTTGTGTTAAAGCCCCGTTGTTTGCTGCCAAGAAAGAACGGTATCAAAAAGGGTTGTTAAATGGTCTAGCTACAGAAGTCACCGCATCCGTCTGTCAGGTTCGTGAAGATATGGCAGGTTTCAAGTGGGAGCCTTGCACATAATAAAATGGCTTTTTATCTTTCGTGATGCAGTCGCTTTACTCGAATTATAATACTATGCTTAATACCTTCAAGAAAATGGAGTAAGAAATATGCCTGAAAAGTTAAGTGTTGCTTGTATTCAAAATTGCGCAGGTACGGACGTTGAAAAGAACCTTCTCGATTTAAGAGCAATGATTGAAACCGCTCACCGCGATGGGGCCGAGTTGATTTGCTTGCCTGAATATGGAACATGCCTTGGGCTTGATGGCACCCAATTTTTGGTCGGTGATCACCCCCAAGATGATCATCCGGCTCTGGTCTTTATGGCTGATTTGGCAAATGAAATCGGTGTCTGGATTTTAATCGGCTCGATAGCTGTTACGGCACCGGGTGGCAAAGTTGTAAACCGCTCCGTGATGCTAAATGACAAGGGTCAAATCGTTACCCACTATGATAAAATCCATCTGTTTGATGTCGATTTAGCAAACGGCGAGACATACCGTGAATCTGCAACAATCCGTCCCGGCAACAGGGCCGTTGTTGCGGATACACCATGGGGTGGGATTGGTATGACGGTATGTTATGATGTGCGTTTTCCTAAACTGTATAGGTCATTAGCAAATGGCGGTGCTGGCATGATTACAGTGCCCGCTGCTTTCGCACGGACTACTGGTGAGGGCCATTGGCATGTTTTGTTGCGCAGTCGAGCAATTGAGACGGGTTGCTTTATTATCGCTCCGTGTCAGACCGGCCAGCACGGCTCATCTGAAAGCTATGGTCATTCTTTAATTATTGATCCGTGGGGAACCATTCTAGCTGATCAAGGGCGCGAGCCGGGTATCGCCTCAGCAATTCTTGATTTATCCCAGATCGACAAATGCCGCAGCATGATCCCATCCCTGCAACATGATAGGCCTTACCACGAAGTTGAAGAAGGGCGCATTAAGGACGCAATACAAGCGGCTGAATAAGCGATATTTATTTGAATAATTTACAAATAAACACCAAAAATGAAGGAATATATAATAAAATGAGCAGCAAACCCCAACAGATGACGCTTGATCAATTCCCAACGCAGATAACTGAGAAATTGCGCTATGGGGATACAGACCGTCAGGGGCATATTAATAATGCAGTCTATTCAACCCTATGTGAAAGTGGTCGCGTTGGGTTTTTATATGACCCAAAGCAACCTTTTCTGCAGCCTGGCGCTCAGTATGTAATCGCTCAACTAAAAATTAATTTTATTGAAGAGATGAATTGGCCGGGAGATGTGATCATTGGCACGGGGGTCACAAAAGTAGGACGATCCTCAGTTTGTTTGCTTCAGGGGATTTTCTTGAATGGGATATGCATGGCAACCAGTGAAAACGTGCTAGTTTTGATGGACGAAAAAACACGCAAATCAACCCCGTTATTCGAAGTAACGATTGACGCGCTTAAAGCATTAAATGTGATTAATATTACTTTATAGGTGATATTTATAAAATATTATCACTAAAATTGATACTTTTAAAAATAAAAAATACTGGTTTGTATTCCAATACTGGCAACTTGGAAAAATTGTATATTTTTTATATTTAATAATTCAGCGTAATTTTTTTTCGTAGTTTTGATTTTTCCGTTAATAATTTTTGTAAATTAACCAGTACTTATTGTACCCATGCGATTGAAAATTTTAGTGCTGGGTGTAAAACGGTTAAAGATGTAAATAATACTCAAACCGTTGACGCCAGCAATAGTCCTTTCTCATTGCATCTGGAAATGTCGCGCGAGCCTTAGAAACCGGATGTTTTTTTTACCTGTGAAAGTGATCCAAAAGAGGATGGCCAAAGTTTTTTTTGTGATGGGAATGAACTTGTTCGTAAATTTCCGTCACGCTTTCTTAGAGCTTTCAGTCGGCGGAAGTTATACTATTCATTAGCTGGTCCACCGGAACTTTTAAAATATTGGCTAAAAAAAGACGATTATACTGATGATGATTTGAATAACCCTCCAGAAGATTACCCCTTTAAATTTAGCAAGTACGGTTGAAAAATCTTTTGCACCTATGGTGAACCTGTTCTTCATAAGCCTATGTTTTTTTAATTAGTTTTCGTTTGGTAATTTCTGTTGTTTGCCCGACACATACACGATGACAAATGGTTGAGTCTGTCAAAAAAACTGTTGAGAAGCTGTCCGAATATAACTGGTGGCAAAAGGGGGATTTGTTGATGGTCGATAACACCCGCTTTCTGCGTGGACGAACCCGCATCCGCGACTTAAAAAATCGCCGCATATTAAACTAGTTTGGCTATCTAAGATATACCTACCCAAAGCAAGACCCGGTGATCAATTCACCGTGGAGGAATCCGTATTGGCATGATGATGTTAAAGCTTAGTATTTTTCACACTTAATCACGGGTAGGTTTATGACGCTAAGGTTTTATTTTTTCTAGATTTTTTGTATTCGGATTAAGGTCGGTTTGCGCATATATCAAAAGTTATACATATTTTTATGAGAATATAAGAAATCACTAATTAAATTTGTAAAAATTATATGTAAAATAAGATATCTTTTTATTGATAAGTTGACGAGCCGTTGTGGTTTTTAGATCAATATTTGTGTCACAATTTCTGAGTTGTTAATTCATAGCTAAAGGTACGGCAGCTAAAATTTGAAACGAATAGAAAGTATGGTTTGGGGCCTTGGCCTTTGTTTTATCACTACTCGGTTTCGTTGGAAGCCTTGCCTGTTTCATTTCAGATGCTGAGCTTGTGAAAGGCCTAGATTAAGGCCCTGATATCGGAACGTTTGGCTGGTATGTCCCTATTTTGTCTATGTAAATGGCCTATATTGCACTTTTGTGTGGCGTGTTGATTAAACCTGACCCTGAAGGTGCTGAATAGGCAGCGGAGTAATGCTTTTTCGAGATGGGTGCAATAAAAATTTAACTGGTATTTGCCAATTTTTTTTAGGACAGTAAAGTACTGTTCCTTTTTTGTTGAGATACTAATTCCCATGGATACTTTTGATTATGTGATTGTTGGTGCTGGTTCTGCTGGCTGTGTGTTAGCTAACCGCTTATCTGCAAACGGTAAGTATACGGTATGCATTTTAGAAGCTGGGCCACCTGATTGGCATCCAATGATCCATATTCCAGCTGGCTTTATGAAGTTGCTGGACGATAAAACATTTAATTGGCGATACCAAACGGAACCATCCGAATGGACCGGTGGACGCGCCATTCCAGTGCCTCGCGGTAAAACTCTGGGCGGCTCAAGCTCTATAAATGGTAACGTTTATAACCGCGGCCATCGCAATGATTTTAACAATTGGGCCCAACGTGGCAACAAAGGGTGGGGTTACGCCGACATTCTTCCTTATTTCAAAAAATCTGAAATGCGGATTGGTGATGCAGACGAAGATTACCGGGGTCGCGATGGTGGATTAGCGGTTACCGATACAGATTGGAAGCACCCTTTATGTGAAGCCTTTATAGATGGGGCTGAAAGCGTTGGAATACCCCGCAATAAAGATTACAATGGCGCCGTTCAAGAAGGCTCATCTTATACCCAACGGACGATCAATAAGCGCCGCCGGGTTAGCTCAGCCCGGGCCTTTTTAACTCCGGCTAAGTCGTGGTCCAATTTGAAAATTATCACCAGCGCCCATGCGACCAGCCTTATTATGGACGGTAAAAAAGCAATCGGCGTGCGCTATATCAAAGGCGGGCGGGGCGGAAGCCCAAAAGCGATTGGGGCGCGTCGTGAAGTTATTTTGTCGGGTGGCGTCATTAATTCACCGCAGCTTCTACAATTATCAGGTATCGGAGATCCTGAGTTGTTGAATGATTTAAATATTCCAGTGGTTCACACCCTTAAAGGGGTTGGGAGTAATTTGCGCGATCACTATACGCCTCGATTTACGGCGCGGGTTAAGAACGCAACCAGTATTAACCAATTGGCGCAAGGCCCGCGGGTTCTTGTTGAAGGCATGAAATGGCTAATGAAAAAGCCCAGCGTTCTGTCTTTAAGCGCGACTGCAGTTTACGCCTTTTGGCGCTCTGATCCGGCCATCGACAATGCTGACTTGCAACTGACTTTTATGCCCGCCAGTTACACATCAGGAAGGCAAGCCATCTTAGATAAATTCCCTGGGATGACTTTGGCGTCGTGGCAGCAGCGCCCAGAAAGCACGGGGTTTGTTAAAGCAATTTCATCTGATCCTTTCGATAAGCCGGTCATCCAACCCAATTATTTGGAACATGAAACCGATCGTAGGGTTTTGCTCGCAGGCATGAAAATAGCCCGTAGCATTATGATGTCTGCGCCCATGAGCCCATTTTTTGATGGCGAAGATTTTCCCGGTCCTGATGTTCAAACAGATGATGAATTAATGGGGGCTGCTAAAGAGCGCGGCACGACAACGTTCCACCCCATGGGGTCTTGCCGTATGGGGCCAATAACCGATCCATCAACGGTTGTTGATGATCAGCTTCGGGTTCATGGTATTGAAGGGCTACGCGTTGCAGACGCATCGATTATGCCTACCATGCCAACGGCAAATCTGAATGCAGCAACAATTATGATTGGCGAAAAAGCCTCAGATATGATTCTAGGTAATCAGCCACTTGAGGCGGTAAGCAGCCGCTTTTAGCTCGGCGACATTAATTTATTTCTAACGGCTACAATTTAAAATGCAGATAAAATATATTTAACCTCGGCATAAGAAGTGCCGTCTAAAATGTACCACAATGAAAGCCTTAAGTTTCTGGTGTTTACTAGGCAACGCGTGATGCGGTGAAGGCTATTCAAGATGTTGGAAAAACGATTGATGAAATTGTTAAATCTATCTCTTCTGCTGTCGAAAAGAATGGTGCAGCAATTGAGATTTTGAATGCATCATCTGAACTTTCAGAGCAGTCTGAAACATTAAAGACAGAAGTTGACAAGTTTATGCAGCAAGTTCGCCCTGTTTAATTGAGTCGAGATAAATACCAAAAGTCGCTACACACTTAAAAAGTGGAGAGGTTTTTATTTTGTCTTATTTAATAGCGATCAGAACACAGCTTCTTATATTTTAAAAACTAAAATATACTGCTTAGAACAGCTCCCAATTCAGAATTTGGTAAAATAACAACATAGTTCACTTGTGTGTCGTTCGTCGGAGATATGCGAACTCGTGAACTGTTTGTTTGGTTTGATGTTCCTATTGCGTCCCCAGCTTTTAGAGTTAAGCCATCCAGAGGATATAAAAGCCCTGAAGACGCGGTGAATGTCGTTGCTTCTAATGGGTAAATAGAAAATCTGGTTTTTAAGCTAAGTTCTAAATCAATTGGTCCGTGTGGTGTGAACAGAAAATCTGCTTGGTCGACCATTACAACGCATTTTTGTCCCCGATATTTCATTAGAACATGGAGTGCTGACATGCAGTGGTCCAAGCGATTCCCCCAAAACCCAAAACAAATAAAAAGCGGTGCATCAATGCTATACAGTGCTTTTTCGAAGTCTGTGGTTTGCTGTTCTTCCAGCTTGATAATTTCAGTTGAAGCGGGAAACGAGGTGATATTTGATACGGAATCCAAATCACCAATGATGAGTTCTGCAATTGTGCCCTTTTCGTGTAACGAAACGGCACCTCCATCAACGCCAATAATTGGGTACGCAGGGCAATTTATGGCCTCAAGCTGTTGCCA
The DNA here is from genome assembly GCA_938074585.1 of uncultured Rhodospirillales bacterium. Taxonomy (GTDB): domain Bacteria; phylum Pseudomonadota; class Alphaproteobacteria; order Rhodospirillales; family Casp-alpha2; genus JABMNT01. Next base: position 7,210 of record CALJEW010000203.1, read on the forward strand.
TGCAATATCGCCACCCCCCACCAAGATAACAGGTGTTTCATAGGTCTTTTGAATTGTTAGGGCAAGAACCATTAATTTAATATCCTTTCTGTCATGATATCTCTTGCTCCTCGGGTACTGAAAGCGACAAATAACAAAATAGTGGGCTGCAAATTATATGAATGGAGGAATCATTTGATGTTTCTATTGTTTTTGAGATTTAATCAAGACTTGCTAAAAGCTAGTGATGGGTGCCTACATGATCCGCGCCAGTCAGCCGTGAATAGGTCACAGAATCGGCTAATCAAATGGCCACTAACTTGCGCGTTACTGTATCCTTAGGCATCAAACCCTCATAAAAGCTTTAAGTTAAACCTCGTAAATTAACTTTACCCGCAACCAGAAGGAATACAACCCAACGGGGCCGGTATAAACTATTTCCAAATACCCCGGGTATCGATGAAGCGTTTCGTTGGGTAGTCGGATGGATCTATGTTTTTGAATACTTTGTGATCGGTAAGCAGGACGATGATGTCACACGCAGTTAAGGCTTCTTCCAATGACGAGAATTTAACACTGTCTAGATTTTTCAATTTTTTGGGCAGCGTTATGCTATGTGGCTCGACTGTCCAAAGAGTGTGACGTTTGTCTTTTGCCAGATCAGCCACCACGTTAACAGAGGGGCTTTCACGCAAATCATCAATATCGGCTTTGTAGGCCAATCCTAAACAGGCAATGTTGGTCGATCCAAGCTCAGCCGCAGCCTTTTGGACCTTTTCGGATATATGTGTTGGTTTTCCATCATTAACCAAACGCGCGGCCTTTATTAAAGGCGTTTGTTCAGGCGCTGAATCGACAATAAACCAAGGGTCAACAGCAATACAATGTCCGCCAACGCCGGGGCCGGGGGTTAGAATATTGACCCGTGGATGGTGGTTCGCCAGTCGAATGGCTTCCCACGCATCGATATCCAATTCATCACAAACTAAGGATAATTCATTTGAAAAAGCAATGTTTACATCGCGGTAAGCGTTTTCAGATAATTTTACCAGCTCCGCCGTCCGCGCGGTGGTGAGTAAACATTCGCCCTCAACTGCAATGCGGTACAATTGCTGTGTCCGAATTGCGCAGGCATGACTAACTCCACCAACAACCCGATCATTGCGTACAAGCTCGATCAAAACGCGACCTGGCAACACCCGCTCGGGGCTGTGGGCAACGTTAATATCGGCAGAATCTCCGGCAGCATGCGGGAACGATAAATCGGGGCGGGATTCACTTAGCCAGTGGCTAGCGCTGTCAGTGGTGCCGACGGGACATGTTGATTCAATGACAACCAAATCGCCTTTTTTAAGCACAGGTGCCAAACTTTCAACCGCCGCTTTCACGAATTTAAGGTCTGGTTTTTTGTTTTCCTTAAACGGAGTTGGAACCGCAATGATGAAGGCATCGGCGGGCTCTGGTGTTGTCTGCGCACTCAGCTTTCCAGCTGCAACGGCACCTTTGACTAAAATATCCAAATCCGGTTCAACAATATGAACCTTGCCATCATTAATCATTTCAACAGCGTGATCATTAATATCAACGCCCAATACCTCAACCCCACGGCTAGCAAATACGGCCGCTGTTGGGAGCCCTACATATCCCAGTCCGATAACACAGATTTTAATGAACGCAGTATCGGTCATTTTCTTTTCAATAGCTCCTTAATTATACGTTGGCTTGCGTCGCCATCCCCATAAGGATTATGAGTGCGTGACATGGTGTCGTAATGGCCCCAATCGTCAAGTAATTTGGTTGTTTCAAATACAATTTTATCAGTATTCGTACCAACCAATCGAACAGTGCCCGCATCAACAGCTTCGGGGCGTTCGGTTACATCCCGCATCACCAGAACAGGCTTACCTAATGAAGGGGCTTCTTCTTGGATGCCGCCAGAATCTGTGATGACTATGTGGGAGCGGTCCATTAAATATACGAAGGGCAAATAATCCAATGGCTCGATTAAATGAACGGACGAATTGTTGGCTAACAAACGGTTCACGGGTTCGCGCACATTGGGGTTCAGGTGAACCGGATAGACTAGCTCTAAATCGTCGCGTTCGGCCAAGTGTGACAGGGCTTGGCAAATGGCTTCAAAGCCGTCGCCAAAATTTTCACGGCGGTGTCCGGTGACCAAAACCATTCGTTTATCTGGGTTTAAGAAATTAAATTGGGTTTCCATTTGAGATCGCAAAACCGCGTCCGTCTTGATCCGTTCCACAACGCTCAACAAGGCATCAATGACAGTGTTTCCGGTAATAATAATACTGTTTGAGGCTACATTTTCTAATGCCAAATTATTGGCGGAGGTTTGCGTGGGGGCGAAGTGCAAATCGCAAAGGTTATCGGCCAGCTTCCGGTTCATTTCTTCAGGGAAGGGGGCGTAAATATCGCCTGTGCGCAGGCCTGCTTCCACGTGATCAACGGGGATGCGCTGATAAAACCCGGCCAATGCGGCGGCAAAGCTGGTTGTTGTATCGCCATGAATCAAAATTCGATCAGGCTTGAATTCAGCTAAAACTTCCGTGACTCCCAACAAGACGGCTTGCGTAATATGAGCCAAATCTTGATTGGGACGCATGATGTTTAAATCATATTGAGGGATAATTTCGAACAAACTGAGGACTTGGTCTAACATTTCGCGGTGTTGAGCGGTTACGCAAACACCAGATTCTATTTGCGCGTGCTCAGACAAAGCATTTACCAACGGAGCCATCTTTATGGCTTCTGGTCGGGTCCCAAATATGGATAACACACGCATTGTCTTGATCATTGCCATTTAATTAAGAATTTGATGCTAATGAAGCTCTGATATTATAACCTGATGGATATCCTGCGCATGACGAAAGGGCAAGCATAGCTTCTATTCATGAATTGTAATACTAAAATATGGGTCTTTTATTGCTGAAATGGATTAGCCAGCATAGTATTAAGTTCTAATCATAATAGAGGGGGGTGCTAGTGCGCCTATTTTTTAGAAACATTAGTCAAATATTTCTGGCCCGCGCATTCTTAGCAGCAGTCATCTATATATTAGTATTCCCCATCAGTATCGGCGTTTCATGGGCTGAAACCGGGTTTTCAGGGATGTTTCTCCAAGGCTTAGATAAGCGTACGGCAGCGGCACTTGAAATGGCGGAACCTAAAGGAGTTTTAGTACGTGATGTTGCGGTAGGTGGACCGGCCAACATGGGCGGAGTTCTTCGCGGTGATTTGATCATTAACTATGCCGGAAAAGAAATAGGAACGTTTAAAGAGCTTGTTCTG
>CALJEW010000204.1 GCA_938074585.1 uncultured Rhodospirillales bacterium
TTGGGCGTATCTTTTTATCGGAGTGGATTGCGCGGCGGACATGGATGACGACGGCAGTCGTAATTTTAACCATTGGGTTTATTTTTGCTGAAGGATTGGAAGGCGGCATTGTTTTGGGGAATTTGTTCGCTCTTTTATCCGCCCTTTCCCTTTCAGCTGCTTTTGTCATCACGCGCCATGCTGAAGATATTGATATGACCCCAGCCATGGCCGGGAGTGCATTAATTTCCGTTGTGATTTCTTTTATCGTTGCCAGTTCACTGAATATTCCATTGGAGTCGTTAATTATATTCGTCGTACTCGGGTTTTTTTTAACTTTGGCTTTTTCTCTTTTATTTATTGCACCACGTTACATCTCAGCCGCAGAAGTCAGCCTTTTGATGCCCATGGAAACCGTGTTCGGAACAGCATTGGTTTGGTTCTATATTGGGGAAGAGCCATCAAATCGTACAATTACAGGTGGCGTTGTTATTATTGTTGTTTTATCGATCAACTCAGTTATTGGGATTCGACAAAACAGCCCAAACTAACCAACACGATCCAAAACAACAAAACTATATGCGGGACCATCCGGTGTTTCAGGGCCCCGTGCATCACGCTCAATTTCCTGCCAATCACTGGCATGAATTTCAGGAAAATAGGCATCCCCGGCGCACGCTATATGAATTTCAGTTAGGTATAACCGCTCTGCTTGGGCTAATGCCAAAGCATAGATTTGCGCTCCCCCAATAACAAACACCTCTTCTTTACCTTGGCTGCCTGCAACGCTGGATGCTTTTTCAATAGCACTTTCAAAATCATAAGCAACCTCAATACCCTCAGCGTAATAATCGATGTCACGGGTAATGATGATATTTGTCCGACCCGGTAACGCCCGACCAATCGAATCGAAAGTTTTACGGCCCATTATGATCGGAGCGCCCATGGTCACACGCTTAAAATATTTTAAATCTTCCGATAAATGCCACGGCATAACACCGTCCAGACCGATAACCCGGTTTTCCGTCAGAGCAACAATTAAAGAAATCCGCATCAAACGGCAATCGACGCTTTAATGTGAGCTTGGGCTTCATAACCAATCAGCTGAATATCGTCAAATTTGAAAGCGAAAATATCTTTAATATCAGGATTCAGCTTCATGGTTGGCAAGCCCATGGGTTCGCGTGAAATTTGTAAATCAGCTTGTTCAAAGTGGTTTGAATACAAATGAGCGTCGCCTAACGCGTGAACGAAATCACCCGCTTCTAGCCCCGTCACCTGAGCTACCATCATAGTCAGCAAGGCATAGGATGCGATATTGAACGGAACGCCCAAAAAGATGTCGGCGCTGCGTTGGTATAAAAGGCACGATAATTTTCCATCCGCCACATAGAACTGAAACAAACAATGACATGGTGGTAAAGCCATTTGGTTTACTTCGCTAACGTTCCAAGCACAAACAATATGGCGGCGAGAATTTGGATTATTTTTAATTTGGTCAATCAAATCGGCAATTTGATCAATCTTTCCGCCGTCAGGTTTTGGCCATGAACGCCATTGATGCCCATAAACGGGGCCCAATTCACCAGCTTCATCGGCCCACGCGTCCCATATGCGTACACCATTTTCGTTTAAATATTTAATATTGGTGTCGCCCGCTAAAAACCAAAGTAGTTCATGAACAATCGATTTCAAATGCAGTTTTTTTGTTGTCATAACAGGGAAACCTGCGCTCAAATCAAACCGCATTTGATGGCCAAAGACGCTTTGCGTACCGGTTCCTGTACGATCACCCCGCATAACACCGTTTGTACGCACATGTCTGATAAGATCTAAATATTGTTGCATTGCATGCTTTCCGCTTAAAATTAATTGTCTCATTCTAACCTGCTAGGGCGGCAGAGCAAACGTAAAGCGATCGCTTATTGTAGTATTCTGACATTGTAATTTCCAACCGTACCATCCATATTAGGGCTGTAGGGCTTGCCCTGCTATGGCGATAAACGCTTATCGGAATAAGCGTTACGGACCCGGGGGCGGTACCCGGCGCCTCCACCAATTTCCCTTCCATTCTTTGTTTTTAGGATGGCCGGGCGCTTTGGGGGCGAAATAGGATCGACGTGCGTAGTAAAGGTTAAGTTTTCGCTCGGTGTGGTTCCGCCGTTACCGGACCAAACTTAGTAGTTGCAAATGACAACTATGCTGAGGCTCGTCTCGCTGCGTAATGCAGTCAGATGAACCACTTCGAAGCCCTTGCGGTTTGCACCGTTAAGGCGGGGTTCGGGGGTGCCTGGCAACAGAAACCCCCACTTTCATAAAAATATTCATAAATTCATTGATATTATAGGATCGTTGCTGGAGTCCACGGCTCAATCAGAGTAAAAGTAATATATGGAATATGATACAGACCCACTTCGCTACGACGTTTGGATTGAGGATGCGCTTCGCACCGTAATTAAACGCACTATGAGCTATGTCTCAGAAAATGGCCTTCCCGGCGAGCATCATTTTTATATTACCTTCCGCACAACCGACGACAAAGTCATAATGCCTGATTATCTGCGTGCCGATCATCCAGAAGAAATGACCATTGTATTACAATACCAATATGATTCGTTGGATGTTGACGATGATGCCATATATGCAACGCTGCGGTTCAACGGCAAACCAGAAACAATGGTTATTCCCTTATCATCAATCGTCTCTTTTGCAGATCCATCTGTAAATTTTGGCCTTCAGCTTAAAGTAGCCAATCTGGATGATGACGCCGACGACTTAGATCCCGATGAAGCGCAAGATTTAGATGCGGATCAACCAGCAGAAGATACAAAAAAAGATGGGGAGAAAACGACAGGCGAAGTCATTACCCTCGACGCATTTCGTAAAAAATAAATGCCGCCTCAGGGCAAACATCATCTGTCCTTGAAACGCCTACATACAGACCTAGAAGGATAAATCAAATGAGCAATTTTGTGCATCACACTATGTTTCCAATGGGTGAAGACCTAACACCGTACCGGAAACTAACGAGTGATTATGTGTCTGAGGCAAAATTTGAAGGACAAAAAATCCTTAAAATTGACCCACGTGCAATTACAGAACTGACTTTCGAAGCGTTTAAAGATGTCTCGCATTTATTAAGACCTGCGCATTTAATGCAACTCACAAAAATTTTGGACGATCCCGAAGCATCTGATAATGACCGCTTTGTGGCCCTTGATCTTTTAAAAAATGCAAACATCGCATCCGGCGGCGTTTTACCAATGTGCCAAGACACAGGCACAGCGATCGTTATGGGTAAAAAAGGTCAAAACGTTTGGACCGGCAGCAGCGATGAAGCCGCTGTTTCAGAAGGCGTTGAAAAAACTTATCTTGAAACCAATTTGCGGTATTCACAAGTTGCACCGCTTGATTTGTTTTCAGAAAAAAATACCGGAAACAACTTACCAGCTCAAATAGAACTTTATGCCGATGAAGGCTATGCCTACAAATTTTTATTCATTGCTAAAGGCGGCGGATCTGCCAATAAAACCTTCTTATTCCAAGAAACCAAAGCCCTTTTGAACGAAGAACGAATGCTGGCCTTTGTCGATGAAAAATTACGCACCTTGGGAACTGCGGCATGCCCGCCCTATCATTTATCCTTTGTCATTGGCGGTACCTCAGCTGAGTACAATTTAAAAACTGTGAAGCTTGCCAGTTGCCATTATTTAGATGAATTGCAAACGTCGGGCAATGAACATGGTCAGGCGTACCGAGATTTGGAATGGGAACAGCGGATATTAAAGATGTCTCAGGATTTAGGCATTGGCGCTCAATTTGGTGGTAAATACTTCTGCCACGATGTGCGCGTCATCCGCCTGCCCCGCCATGGCGCATCTTGCCCGGTTGGCATTGGTGTATCGTGTTCAGCCGACCGTCAGGTTAAAGGCAAAATCACTAAAGACGGCGTATTTTTAGAACAACTCGAAACTAACCCCGCAAAGTATCTTCCCGAAGTGACCACCGAGCACTTGGAAGAAGACGTTGTTCAGATTAATTTAAATCAACCGATGGCAGATCAGTTGGCTGCATTGAGTAAGCACCCGGTTAAAACCCGCGTGTCTTTAACGGGCTCTTTAATCGTTGCCCGCGATATTGCCCATGCAAAACTAAAAGATCGTATCGATGCGGGTGAAAGCTTGCCACAATACTTTAAAGATCACCCTGTGTATTATGCGGGTCCGGCAAAAACGCCAAAAGGTCATGAATCTGGAGCGTTTGGCCCAACGACTGCGGGACGTATGGATTCATACGTCGAATTATTCCAACAGCATGGCGGTTCCATGATTATGTTGGCAAAAGGTAACCGATCGAAAGCAGTTACCGATGCCTGTAAAAACAACGGTGGGTTCTATTTAGGGTCCATCGGCGGCTCGGCGGCTGGGCTTGCCTTAAATTGCATTAAAAAAGTTGAAACCATCGAATATCCAGAATTAGGCATGGAAGCGATCTGGAAAATCGAAGTTGAAAACTTCCCGGCGTTCATCATTGTCGATGACAAAGGTAATGACTTCTTTGCTGAATTCATGAAATAAGAAAACATTATGACAAACGGCCTAGGCAAATTCGATAAGTTCCCGCGTGCGGAACTCGCAATGGTTCCAACCCCTATGGAAGCGATGCCTAATTTGTCGAATTTTTTAGATGGGCCAAATTTATTTGTGAAGCGCGACGACTTAACTGGCTTGGCTATGGGGGGAAATAAAGCACGGCAAATCGAGTTTTATTTTGGTGAAGCCATCGCGCAAAAGGCTGATGTCATCCTAATCACCGGGGCGATACAATCCAACTTCATCAGATCAGCCGCAGCGGCAACGGCAAAACTGGGAATGGATTGCCACGTTCAATTGGAAGAGCGTGTCCCCAATGTTGATCAAACCTACCGGGCATCCGGTAATGTTTTATTAGATAAGCTGTTTGGGGCAACCATTTATAGCTACCCCGATGGTGAAGACGAAGCGGGTGCGGATCGCAATATCAATGAAATTGCAGATGGCCTAAAAAAGCAGGGGAAAACACCTTATATCATTCCCCTCTCGCCGGGCCATGCTCCACTCGGCGCAATGGGTTATATTGTTGCAGCTCAGGAAATTTTAGAACAATTGAAACAATCTGGGCAACAAATTGATGAAATTGTTGTGGCATCTGGAAGCACGTCAACCCATGCAGGTCTGCTTTATGGCCTTCGAGCTTTGGGAAGCCAACTACGCATTGCTGGTATTTGTGTACGCCGAAACAAAGAACAGCAAGCCCCAAGAGTATTAGCCCGCTGCACTGAGTTAAGTAAACTCTTAGGCACAACTGAATATATTACAGCAGACGACATCATTTTAAATGACGTTCCTTTGGCACCCGGCTACGGTCAATTAAATCCCCTAACTATTGAAGCTATTAAATTAGCAGCCAGCACAGAAGGCCTACTTCTAGATCCTGTGTACACAGGAAAAGTAATGGCAGGAATGATTGATCGAGTGCGGGGAAGTGTTTACGCCAAGAATGCAAATGTTTTATTTTTACATACCGGCGGACAACCTGCCTTATTCGCGTACGAGCCTGAATTAACAACAGCACTAGACGCGACTTAATGAGCTTACCAGACTTTCTTCTCAACGGTCCAAAGTCTTCAACAACAACCGTTGCATTAGCCCACGGTGCGAGTGCGCCTATGAATAGCTTATACATGCAAGCTTTTGCAGAAGGCTTAGCGTATCGTGGTTTTCAAGTTGCACGATTTGAATTTCCATACATGCACGAGCGGTGCCAAACAGGTATTAAGAAACCACCTAATCGTGCACCCATACTGCTCGAAACATGGGCAGCAGTTATTGATCATTTTAGGCCAGACAATTTGATTATTGGTGGAAAATCGATGGGGGGGCGCATCGCAAGCATGTCAGCCGCGGAGTACGAATTAAAAAACACGCCGGTCAAAGGTGTTGTTTGCCTAGGCTACCCTTTTCACCCAACGGGCAAACCAGAAAAATTAAGAACGGAACATCTGGTTTCACTAATAACACCAACTTTGATTTGTCAGGGCGAACGCGATACATTGGGAACTCTAGAAGATGTTAAATCATATTCGTTATCCAAATCTATTCGCTATCATTGGTTAACAGATGGCGACCACGGTTTTAAACCACGTAAAAAATCTGGGGTGACGGAACAGCAAAATTGGGACAGCGCAATGGATGCCATTGCGACATTTGCAGGAGACTTATAATGATGAAGCTTGATCACTATAGCATTCGAACTCTTGAGTTAGATCGGATGAAAGATTTTTTCTCTGATCTGTTGGGCTTAAAGTCCGGTCCCCGCCCTGATTTTAATTTCAACGGATACTGGTTATACGGTAGCGATCCAAAGCAAGCGATCGTTCATTTGATTGGTCAAAAGAAAGATCAACCGCCCTTAGAAGTAGGCGATGATACAGGCGCTTATGATCATATGGCTTTTCAAGCTGATAACTATGATGATGTACTTGGACGTGTAAAGGCGAGTAACTGGGAGCATTGGGAAAGTACATTACCCGGTGGAATTTTACGGCAGATATTTATAAAAGGCCCTCACAACTTGACCGTCGAAATCGTAATTCCAACACAACAATAAAATTTATACTCATGGAAGCCGATCCGACACATATCAAAAAGCGCTCTGTGCGATTAGCCGGGCACCAAACCAGCGTGTCGATAGAAGATGCATTTTGGGATCACCTTATTCGAATAGCAAAAGAACAAAATATCTCTATTAACGGGTTGATCACAGAGTTAGATGCCAATCGCACTGGAAATCTTTCAAGTGCTATTCGTATTCACGTGCTTGATCAAATAACAAAACCAAAAGCGACTTAGGGCTTTAGTTAAATAGGCCCTTCAACAGATCTCTGGCATTTAACTTCGTAGGATTTTGTTGTTGTGTCGTGCGCGATGGCGGCTGGCTATTCCCCGTTGCTGCGGAATCAGACGAAGGCGGCGGTGTATTTCCTCCACCCAACAGGCCTTTTAGAAGTCTTTGAACTTTCTTAGGCGCTTTATTCAACAATGCATCTGCACCCAGTATTGGTAGACTACTTCCCAGCAAGGCACCTGTATCAACTTTTACTTTCGGCGCATCTAATGGCCCTAATAAAGTGAAATCAACCGGGCTAGCACCTCTTTTGAGTTTCGCTTGCAAAATCTGCGTTAAAGCATTTTGTTGTAGTTCGACTTGGCCCTTCAAATTTAACAACCATCCGACCAAATCTACCGTACCAGCAGCGAAGCCATTTCCAAGCTGTGATGCCAGCTTAAGATCGTTTGTACGGGCAACACCACGAGCTATTTGAAAAGTAGCAGCAACATCGGCCTTATTTCCGGAACGGCTCGATCCCAGCATATTCAAAGAGGACAATAAACTATATACTTCTGAAAATGCAGACCCTTTTGCACTCGCGGAAACATCAACACCCTTCATTGAGAACCCGCCTGATCCACCTAATGAACCAACCATTCCTGCAACACTTTTTCCAGTAGTCGTGAAATCTAAATTGGCATCAAGAAAACCACTGGCTGTTGGTTTTCCTGTGACAGAACGTAACGCGTCAGTAATTTTTATCCCTGAAATATTAAATGCAGACGAAATTTGATTTGAATTTCCAGAGACAATTTTGGCATTTCCTTGCACCTGCCCACCAAACAGTTGGGCCACCAGTCGTTTCGTGATGAGAGTTCCATTTTGAATTTCAGCAATCAAATCTACTTTTTCGAGTAGGTATTTTGAGAATATCACAATCGGCGTTTTAAGTGCTATATCAGCATCGAACGACTTCAAAACAGATAAATCAATCGGTTCCGCCGACCAGCGTCCATGATTAGCAACATTTATAATTGATGGCGAATTATCATTGGTAATTGGCTCAGGCCAAACAACGGAACCGCGCTTTAATGGTTTCCGTAACTCCGGTGCTAAATTGGCACTTTGAGTTGCTGGTAGAAAGGGGTCAAGGCTCAACGCACCAAGCTTAAGATCAACTGAAATTCTTGGGCGTACACCAGAAAAATCTGCTTGCCCCAATCCTTCAAAATTAACTTTATCAATTTTTCCTGACATTTTATCAAAAGAAAACATCTTCGGATTCCCTTTAATATGAGACGCCAATGTAAGCCCGCCAATCTTTCCAGAGGGCCGGTATTTAGAACCAAAAGTGCGTAACAAGCGGGCTAAATCAGGGTGGCTAAGATTTACGTTCAAATCAAATGTGTCTCTAATTGGCAATACTGAAATTTTTCCATTCGCCTGAATTTTGACCCCTGCTATCTTTATTATTGCCTTGACTTTAGGTGACAAAAAGCTTCCATCAGCACGGAAATCTAAAGAAGTTTTCCCCAGTGCCGCAGCATTAACAGAAAGTTTTGCTTTAAACAGTTGCATGATAGGAGTTAAGTTTTTAGATTTAATATTAACGCGAAGCCCCTGTGCAATTGGAATATTACGAAGCCCTTCTATTTTACCTGATGTCACAAGCGTTGCTCCAGCAAACTGTGCAACATTAAATTTTCGAATATCCAAGCTGCCATCATATAGCGACGCATCAACAGCTACGCCCTTTAATTGCTCGCCCTTTAATCGAAGTCGCTTAATTTTTAACAATACATTTGCATCAAATCCAGATAACGCAGACACCCCTTTTAATGGACTAATGGATTCAGCTTGCTTGGTGTTTTGTTTGCCAGCAGTTGCATTATCACCTTTCGAATTTGTAGATACTATAAGCGGTTTTGACTTCGAAGGTATGGGTTTATACGCATCTGCATTTA
>CALJEW010000205.1 GCA_938074585.1 uncultured Rhodospirillales bacterium
CATGCAAAGTTTACAAAATTTCGGCTCTATCTATTTTTCCGTTTTCAACCACTTCAACAAGGAACAACGACTAAATTCAAGAGATACATTTAAGGTTCAACGTGAAGCTGCTCCTGTTGAATAGCGGTAACTCTGTGCTGCATAAATCCAACATATTATTGCCATAGTAAGACGAGTTCGCATTTGTCTGACAACACCGACACTTTTATCATTTATATTATTAATATTAAACAATATTTTAAGTAAATATATATACGTCACCGTGGCATTAGTATGGCGCAAATAGCCCGTCAGCATAGTGTATCAAGAATGACCATTATGCGTATCAGAGACGCCTCTTTGGTTTTCTTTGTACCGAGGACTATCAATACTTGTAAAGAGCTTATCACTTCCACCAGTTACGCATGGCCGAAGTTTTTCTCAACTATTTATAAGCTAATTTTTGCGATCAAACAGGCCAGTTAGGTGGAGAGAATTTGGTACAGGATACAAAGCTGAGCCAGCCATCCACCAGCAAAAGTCAGCGTGCGACCAAACGGTATGCCGGCTATATAAACCACATAGTGAGCTACTCGCAGCCAAAAATAGGCGGTTGCAGCGTATGCCGTGGCCTCATTAGTGATATTAGCCAGATGAGCAACAATTACCAGCACGGCAAACGGTACGAGGTTCTCTATTGCATTATTATGTGCCCGCTTGGCCCGTTCAGCCCAGTCGGGTAATGGCGTTTCGTCAGCCTTATACGTCAGGGAGGGCATTAAGCCAGCATCGCCAATGTGTGCCAAGATGTATGGTATCCACATTACCAACGACAGCCCAGCTACCCATGTCAGCATTTCGAGTTCGATTGACATTGCAGTTAACTCCTCTCAGATTGAAGTACGGAGAGCAAATCACCCCGCATAATCTAAAGTACACTGGGATCTAGAACAGGGGAAGCAATTTTTTGCTAGGGCCTTCGGTCCAGTTTGTGTCACCCGCTAGTGTCCAGACGTAGACTGTAGTTTTTTAATGAGATAAATATGTTAGCCTGAACCTGCTTCAAGATTTCCTGTCTCTAACATATTAGCCAGACGGCGTGCTAGCTCAATATCACTCAATTTGACCGTATTCTGTTGGACGCTGCACGGCGAAGTGAGCCTTATATAGGCTCTGTTTAAATTCTTCTATATTTACTTTAGATTTTCCTAATTTTAATAAACCACTACATACGTATAAGCGTGAGAGCGTCTTCTGGGCAAGCCTTGACGCATAACCCACAAGCTTCGCACCTTTCAGCATGAAGCAACACTGCCTGCTGCCATTTATGACCGAAGCCTTTTAATTTACCTCTAAAGCTTAGACTAGACCTCATCTCTTTTGGCAGAGTATCAACGCCAAAGACCCCTACTGGACAAACCCTGACACAATCCGCCTTACCTTCACATCTATTGCGGTCAATAGTTGGGGCAAAAATACCCGGCTCATACTTACACTCGTCTTTAATTTCCAATAAATTAATATCTTTCGTATTGTCTTATATTAGTGTTGCACCGATCATAAAACTATTCTGCTGAGGGCGGCAAGGAAGAAGCATTTAATTATCGTCAGGAAGCTTACTATGTCTTCACAACAGGTTTGTCGTTCCACTATGTCGTATATCCTTGTGACCGATATGCACTTGCGGTGTGCCTCCCAACACTTTGGCCTGCCGTAACAAGATCAATGGACGCAGAACCCTGCCTACTATTAATCCGATCAAATGCTTCGATCAGTTTGCCATCTTTCGTATTATGGTGGTCGAACAAAGATTGAAGGGCTAGGTCGGCATCAACAAGATCAATTAGCATCACTCCGGTTTTCTTCAACTTGACGCCCTAACGATACGCTTTCTTCACGCCTTGAATAACTGCTTGAACTAAATGTTTGATGTTATTGTAGCTGATGACAATTCGACAGATTGGGATGGCGTATACTGCTACCCAACCGAAAAGCGGTTTGTCTCAAGAAACACATTTATGACTGAGCTGACTTGGTCAATTTTCCTAATGTCAGCACCAGCAGACGTAGCCAAAACTGAAACGGCGTTGATCAGGTTGTCCAGTTTCTGAAAAGTTTAAACAAATAATTTAGGTATCAAGGTCGTTTGCTTGGCCCGCGGAATTGTCCGCCACCATATAAATTGGAATAATCAACGGCCTGATCAAATCAGGTTACATATACTATATATTGATCACAATCAAAAATCCATTACAATTGCCAGAAATGTTAATCGACGCGCACCGTATCGTAGATTTATTATAAGAGAGAACCAATGGATCAAGTTTTAAATAATCAGAAAACAGATCAAGACACCCGCCACCAAAAAATGCTGATCGGCGGGAAATGGGTCGATTCAGCTTTGGGTGAGACCTTCGAAGTTTGCAGCCCTGCCAACTTATCCACGATAGCGACTGTTCCGCGCGGACGTGATGAGGATGTAGGGCGCGCCGTTACTGCTGCCGAGCGTGCCTTCCCTGGATGGTCTCGCATCGCGCCGCGTCAGCGAGGCCGTATACTTCAGCAGATCGCGGACAAGCTTGAACTTTACGTCGAAGAAATAGCCAAAATACTGGCTTCGGAATCGGGCAATGCCCTGCGCACCCAAGCTCGCCCCGAAGCCTCACTGGTCGTTGACGTTTTCAGGTATTTCGGTGGCTTAGGTAGCGAATTAAAAGGAGAAACCATACCACTTGGCGAAAATATTCTTAGCTATACCCGCCGCGAACCGATTGGCGTGGTTGGAGCTATCATACCCTGGAATGCACCAACCATTCTGGCCGCACTGAAGATTGCCCCTGCTCTTTGTGCCGGCAACACGGTGGTTTTGAAAACTGCAGAAGATGCCCCACTCGCCGTCCTGAAGCTGGCCGAAATATGTTCCAAATTCCTGCCTGATGGTGTGCTCAACGTCTTAACAGGCTACGGAACCGAGGCCGGCTCTGCTCTTTCAGCGGATCCGCGCATTCGGAAAATGTCGTTCACAGGCTCGACCGCGACAGGCAAGGTTATCATGCGAGAAGCAGCGAACCGGATTGTCCCCGTATCGCTTGAACTTGGCGGAAAAAGTCCATCGATTGTCTTTCCCGACGTCAATGAAGATTGGGCCGTCGAAGGCATCAGCAATGCAATGCGCTTCACTCGCCAGTCCCAGTCCTGTACAGCCGGATCGCGGCTGTTTCTTCATGAAGACATCTTCGATAGTTTCCTTGAAAAACTAGAGGCGAAGGTAAGCCAACTCGTAATCGGTGACCCGCTAGATGAAACCAGCGACATTGGGGCTATTATCAACGAAAAACAATACAATAAGGTCTGCGGATTTATCGAAGATGGCCTGAACAATACGGATGCTAAGCTCGTATTCGGCGGTATGCCGCCAACCGAGGGGCTACTGTCAGAAGGTTATTTCACGATGCCAACCGTGTTTGCAAAGAAAGATAACAAATGGCGCCTTTCAGCCGAGGAAATCTTCGGCCCCGTACTGGTTGCAATTCCTTGGAACGACGAGGAGGAGGTCATTCGGATGGCTAATGATAGCCATTATGGGCTCGCGGCTTATGTCTGGTCTCATGACATCGGCCGCGCGCTTCGCGCTGCACATGCTGTCGAGGCTGGCTGGGTTCAGGTAAATCAGGGACTGGGTCAGGCT
>CALJEW010000206.1 GCA_938074585.1 uncultured Rhodospirillales bacterium
TTTTTACCCTCAACCGATCCGCCACACGCCTTAATGATGCGCTCAGCCATTTGTATTTTACGTTTGTTGTTTACGTCAACAACCGTTTCAACAATGCGCAGCGGTCTGCCGGCTTGCTCAGCTGTGCGAACCAAAGCCAAAGTGTCTTTTGGGAAACATGAGCCACCATAACCAGGGCCTGCGTGAAGAAATTTTCCACCAATCCGTCCATCAAGCCCTATCCCTTTTGCAACTTCTTGAACATCCGCATCCAAAACTTCGCACAAATCTGAAATTTCATTAATGAAGGTGATCTTTGTCGCCAAAAAAGTATTGGCCGCATATTTAATCATCTCGGCCGTTTGGAGCGAAGTGAACAATATGGGGGTCTCGATCAGGTGTAATGGCCTATACAGCAATCGCATGACATTTTGTGCACGATCGCTTTTTGTGCCAATCACAACTCTATCCGGACGCATGAAGTCTTCAATGGCTGAGCCTTCTCGCAAAAACTCTGGGTTTGAGACAACATCGCAATCCGCATCGGGGCGAACGCGGGCAATAATCTCTTCAACATCGCGCCCAGTCCCAACGGGTACGGTCGATTTGTTAACAATTAAAGTGTGCCCTTCCATAGCTGCTGCGATTTCTTCAGCAGCGCCATAAACATATGATAAATCAGCATGACCGTCGCCGCGACGGCTGGGTGTTCCAACGGCAATAAACACAGCATCTGCTGATTTAACTGCGTTCGGTAAATCAGTAGTGAACGACAATCGACCAGCGCTTACATTCTTTGCAACCAATTCTTCAAGACCGGGTTCAAAAATGGGCATAATCCCGTTTTTGATTTTCTCAATCTTGGACTGATCCTTATCGACGCAAATGACATCAACACCAAATTCTGAGAAACAAGCTCCCGACACCAAACCAACGTAGCCTGTTCCGATCATCGCTATACGCATAAAGGTTCTCACTTTCTGATATGTATAATTTTAAATATTATGTTATATAATTTTTTGGAGCTCTGCTTTAATATCACCACCCAAGTCATTGCGTTGCATGGCAAATGCTACATTGGCAGTAACAAAACCAATTTTAGTTCCGCAATCAAATCTATGGCCTTCAAAACGAAATCCATGGAACGGTATGTTGCCAATAGTTTTCGCCATGGCATCAGTTAGCTGAATTTCGCCACCTGTTCCAACTTCCAATTTGTCTAAATACTCAAAGACTTCGGGTTGTAGAATATAACGTCCAATAATCGATAAAGTGGATGGAGCATCTTCTGGATTTGGTTTTTCAACCAATCCTTTTGCTTTAACTAATAGTCCGTCATCACTTTCCACATCCAAAATACCGTATCTGTTGGTTTGGTCGCGCGGCACATCTTCCACGGCAACCATGTTTCCGCCAACTTCCAAATAGGCTTCCATCATTTGTTTCAAGCAGCCCTTTTCGGAAAGAACGATGTCGTCTGGTGAAATAACGGCAAAAGGCTCGCCAGTAATAAATTGTCTGGCGCACCAAACGGCGTGGCCTAAACCTAGTGGGCGGCGCTGACGGGTGTATGAAAGTGTGCCCGAGTCGGGGGCGACGCGTTGAACGGCGCTCAAATCATCTTCGCGGCCACGGTCCAATAAAATCGCTTCCAGTTCATACGCGTGATCGAAATGGTCTTCCATCATGTTTTTACCGCGCCCAGTAACCAGAACGAATTCCTCGATACCAGCTTCGCGTGCTTCTTCAATTGCGTATTGAATCAATGGTTTATCAACAATTGGCAGCATTTCCTTGGGCATAACTTTGGTCGCGGGTAAAAAACGTGTCCCTAAACCTGCAACGGGGAAAACGGCTTTACGGATCGGCTTAATCATAAATAGATCTCGATATTGCTTATGTGATGAAAAGTCACTAGAAATTTTGACATTGGAAAAATTAATTACATTGCCGCTTTTCTGACATAACCGACCGGACAGAGCAACCTTAGCATTGCTCAAATAAAGTGTGCTTAAGCGCTGGTATTTCCGGCTTCCAAAAATGTTATGTTTAAATCCAACTTTTCACCTAACCAAATGGCAAAATAGCGGTGATCGGCAACCATATCATTAGTGTTGGGGTGGATCAAAACCGACAAACTATCGTGGTTCAACATTAACCACGGAACTAGACTTGCAAATTCATTATTATCGAAAGCCATTTGGTACATGGGTAATGGGTGCGGACCAACGGGATCGTCCCGCCAGCGTCCCATAACTACCGTGAATTTGTGCTCTACATATTCGCGAATTCGCCCGGCAATGGCGCGTGATATGTCATCTGTATAATAAACATGGGCGTGATAACCGTTAATCTGTTTGGATATAATCATTTAACCACCTAATAAAACATCTTTGGCTTGGTTGATTTGTGCAGCCAAATAATCTGATCCACCGTGGTCTGGGTGCATTCCTGAAATCAATTTCCGATGTGAATCCTTAATCTGTTGGTCAGTTGCATTGCTCTTCAAGCCCAAAACCTGCAAAGCTTGAGCGCGGTCCATTGTCGACGAGTTCGCGTTTGGCGATGAATGACCTGCCCCATCGGCAAAATCTTGCCAATCTGGGCGGTTACGATCCAAATAGGCCTCTAAAACACGGGCCGAATCCAAATCTTCTAATTGACATGTTTTTAACAATTCAACCAATTGCGCCGTGGTCAAATCCTCTATGTTTTTTCCTGAATACTCGCCATCGCGAACAATTCCACTCATAACACCACTATCGTGATCAAGCGTCATTTGAAAATATTGTGTTTCGACATCGGACGTATTACCGCTACCCACCCCAGCATTTGCTTGCGACATCCGTAAAAAAGTTTTCGCCACCCGGGCCACAGCACGGGCCCGCATTAACCATGGTAAAAGTACCGGTAAACCAAAAAACGCCCAGCTCAAACGCCCTGTAAATATAAAAAATCCCACAATCAGTACAAAAAGACCAATACCGATCCATTTAAGCGCTTTTAGGGCCTCTTTTGGGTCTGCGGTGGAATACCAGCGCGCGAATAGTAAAAAACCAACCAACAGGACAATTCCCAGTAAGACAAAGGACGGCATATTGGATCAGTTCAATTTCATTTGATTTGATATTTGTCGGACAACACCGCCTTGTGATTTTGCCAACTTCGACAATGCTTTGCGCCCGCCCGCAGCATAAACGGCAATGGCGCTTAATAATTTACGCAACGTTTCAGCTGATGCTCGGTCAAACTGAACACACGCCCCTCCTGATAATTTGGCGATTTGTTGAAAGCCGAAAGTCGCTATGGGGTCATTGGCTTCTTGAAAAATGAAAGCGGGTAAGCCAACCAAGCCCAATTCACCTGCTAAATGCCCCAACGCGTCCACATCTTCTTCCATGCAATCACCAACAAAAATCAAAGCATCGACTTTCGATTTCCGGTTTTCGTTCAAGGCGTGCTTCAAAATTTTTGAAATCTGAGTTTCGCCAGCCAAACAACTGACCGACGTCATTAAACGTGTCATCTCAGCCCCATTGTCAGTCCATTGGCTAACCTTAAACTCCCCAAAACCCCGATAAAACGCTAATTGAACCGCCAATCCGCCTAAGCTAGACGTGGCTGAAAACATCTCAACTTGGATTTGCGCTGCCGTATCCCAAGACGGCTGACGGCTGGCCGTTGCATCCATAGCAAACATTAACCGCCCCTGCCCCGATCCCCGCTCAAGTGAAGGCCGCATCGAAAGCTCCTTTAAAAAGCTATCGACGTTGATCTGTGAACTCTTAACGCTTGGCGTTTTGTTTCTCATGGGCTCCTGCTGCACTACGATGTCAACTCTTAACAAATATGCATGTCGCAGTCACAATTCCAGTCCCAAACAAGTAAATAATAAGCATCTAAACTTGTACCTTAACCGGAACCTTAATGGCATTTAAAATCGTCATGACTTCATCACGAGCAGCTCTATGTGACGGGCTTAGGGCTCTTGCTCCTGTGGCGTCTTTTAAGTCTAAAATAGTCAGCCCAAGTAAAAAAAGTTCGCGGAAAATTACCCGCTCGCTAAAGCCTAGAACGACGCGAAAACCGATACGTTTTGATAAATCGTTGACCAAGCGGCTGACTTCGCGGGCGTTATGGTTGTCTAAGCTGCTTACCCGGTTGCGGACGACTATCCAATCGACGGTTCCTTGATCGCGTTCTGCTTTGGCTTGTTTTTGTTCCCAAACCATTTCTGAATAATGGCTTGGCCCCATAACCGTCATTTTTTGACCATCAACATGGGCCAACACGTCGAAATCAACCAAACTGTCGTTCAATGGCGTAATGAGGGTGTCAGCATAAGAATGGGCTAATCTGGAAATGGCACTGTCGGAACCTGGCGTATCGATGATCACGACATCGTGGTTGATCATCGCCCCTTCAATTAGCAACCGAAGTTTTTCTTTGCCGGCGTCTGACTTTTTCCCATCGGGTGTCGGCTCGACCATATAGTGCTCTGGGATTAAGACTTCAGAGTTAGCGGCTTGGGCGTATTTTTTACGGTTCGAAATATAGCGGCTGAAGGTGCCTTGGCGAGAATCCAAATCGATGGTCGCAACGCGTAGCCCACGGATCATAATGCCCACAGCCACGTGCATGGCCGTTGTAGATTTACCCGAGCCACCCTTTTCATTGCCAATAACAACGATGTGGGCTTTTGTATTGAGTGCTGTTGATTGATTTTTTCTAAAGCTATCGAACATTGCCATTTTTAAGCCGTTTTCAGCCAAATAGCGGTATCGTGGAAAACCGCGCCGCCGGCGGGTGATCCACGGTCGGCGCTGGTTAAGCAGTTTATGCCAACGCCTTCTTCAAAGGCTTTATTCGGCCAAACCCCCTCAACCACTACAACATCTTTTTGCAAACCATCAAACGGGCGCACATGCACAACAACCGTCCCCCGATCATTACCTAAGCGAATGCGATCGCCTTCATTAACGCCTAACTCAGCGCAAACGTCTGGGTGGATCATAGCCCGTGGGCGGCCTTCTTTGGCGATTGATGTGGGGGATGCGGTGAAGGTTGAGTTTAAATATCGGCGCGCTGGCGCTGTAACCAAACGGAACGGGAGGGTGTCTGATGTCTCATCAATATTTTCAAGATGATCTGGGAATTTAGGCATCACGTCATGATCATCGCCGTAAGAAGCCCAATCGGGGGCGAAATGGAATTTACCGTCGGGGTGGCTAAAGCCGCTTAAATAATTGGCTTTTTCATCCGGCAATGAACAATCAAGCCAGCGCATATCAGCCAACTCGTCGGCACTGGGTTTACCGGATGCCGCCAAGGTTTTGTTGACCATTTCCCAAGCTGTCATGTGATCACCCGGATGTGTGGAGCCTAACCGGCGGCCCAATTCTGAAATTACATCATGGTTCGATCTGCAATCTGCCAATGGCTCAATCACTTTGCGCGTCGCTTGCAAATACATATGGCCACCCGGACGGTAAACGTCTTCGTGCTCTAAAAACATGGTGGCTGGTAAAACAATATCAGCATATTTCGCCGTATCGGTCATGAATTGCTCGTGAACAACGGTGAACAAATCTTCCCGTGCTAAACCTTTTAAAACTTTGTTTGTATCGGGTGCGACTTCGGCCGGGTTGATATTTTGCATAATCATTGCTTTAACCGGCGGGCCACCAAACAAATCTTTTTCTTCATTCATTAAAACCGCCCCAATGCGCGACATATCAAGGGCACGAATCGAAGTATCTTCAAAATCGGTTCCCATAATCAATGTTTGATCTATGAAATACATACCACTGTTGGTATGGAGCGCGCCGCCGCCTTTATATTTCCAAGCTCCTGTCACGGCTGGCAAACACGCAACTGCGTGCAAATTAGCGGCCCCATTGCGGCTTCTGGAAAACCCATATCCAACCCGAAGGTAGGATTTTTCGGTTCTACCATATAAACGGGCCAGATCAATGATGTCTTGCTCAGGGATACCGGTAATGTTGCTCGCCCATGCAGGCGTTTTTGTTGTTAGGTGCTGGCGCAATTCGGCGGGTTTATCTGTGTAATTTTCCAAGTAGTCGTCGTCGGCATAACCTTCCGCAAACAATACGTTCATCATTGCACACGCAAGCGCGCCGTCTGTGCCGGGGCGAATGGCCAAATAGGTATCAGCAGCATCGGCTGTTGGGGTGCGGTATGGATCAATGACTATTAGCTTAGCGCCTCGAGATTTTCGGGCTTTTGCGATGTGGGTCATGACGTTGACTTGGGTAGAAACAGGGTTTCCACCCCACACAACAATCAAATCTGAATGCTGAATATCGCGCGGATCCGTACCCCACATAGAGCCAGTTCCTGCAACCCACCCCGTCCATGCCAAAGTTGTACAAATGGTCATATCTTGACGGGAAAAACCCATAATATTGCGCAAACGATTAATGCCGTCACGTTGAACCAGTCCCATGGTTCCCGCAAAGTAGTATGGCCAAACCGATTCAGCACCAAATTCATCAGTTACTTTTTTAAATTGTTCAACAATTTCGTCAAACGCTTGATCCCATGTAATGGGATCAAACTTACCTTCACCCTTCTTTCCGACCCGTTTTAAGGGTTGGGTTAAACGGTCTGGATTGTGGACGCGTTCTTTGTATTTTGCGACTTTTGCGCAGACAACACCTAAGGTGTAGTCGTTATCTTTGGCCCCACGTACCTTACCAATCGTGTAATCGTCTAGCTTTTCGACTTCTAGTGCACAGGTGCTTGGGCAGTCGTGTGGGCAGGTGGATGGTAAGTATGTTGAGGTCATTTTTTTCCCAATTCTAGATGCATTTTCACAATGTAATGCGAGCAATACGTTACGGCAAGAATTCAAAGCAGATCATTTGATTGCGATTGGTTTGTTTTTTTGAAATGATCTTAACATGCAAAGCCAAAACATCGGAATTTCGTGGCAATTGTCGGACCGTCACGGTTGGGGAATCTTTGGCACTCATTTAGCTCTTTATTTAATCAATGGGCCGCGCCCCCCGGTAATATTCACAGAACCGAGTTTCATTGGGATTTCTGAAGAAATTTCCAACAAAATTCTCTCCTATTTTGTCTTACCAGAGCAATTCGCGTTGGATCACACAACAATGCTTCATTCGTTGGGTAATGGTTTTCAAGAAAACAGAATGAGTAAGCACTTGAGGGGGCGAAAAAATGTTGCGTTTGCCTTTTTCGAAAATGAAATTAAAGATCAAACCGCAATTGAGCGGGTTAAATTTTGGGATCGGTTGCTTGTTGGATCCAGTTGGAACCGGGATGTGTGTCTGGATTTAGGAGTTTCGAACGTAGCCTTTGTTTCGCAAGGCGTTGATACAAATAAATTTTACCCTGGCCCAAAACAAGGCGTACCAACTGGGCGATTTGTGATTTATTCAGGCGGAAAATTAGAACACAGAAAAGGCCAAGATTTAGTTTTGGCCGCGTTTAAAATATTCCATCAGTTACACCCAAATTCGTTACTCATAACCGCATGGCAAAATAGCTGGATTGAAAGTGCCCTCACCATTTCACAATCTAAATATATTGATGTAGCGCCGGTCATGAATGAGCACGGCTCCATTGGAATGACGGAATGGGCCATTAACAACGGCGTTCCGGCGGATTCTTTTGTTGATTTGGGCTGGGTATCGAATGCCCGGTTACCCGAAATTTTGCGTGAATCTGATGTTGCCTTATTCCCAAGCCGGTGTGAAGGGGGCACAAACTTAGTTGCCATGGAGGCTATGGCGTCGGGCATACCTTGCATTTTATCGCAGAATACTGGTCATTTAGACTTAATTGAGGCTGGTAATTGCTACGCACTAACAGATCAGTTATCTGATCAAGCGGATCCCTTTTGGCGATCATCAAGCATTGATCAAATTGTCGAAAAATTAGAATTGGCGTACACCGACCATCAAGACCGAAAAAACCGTGCTGATTTAGGGGTTGTGTCTATGCAAAAGCTTTCATGGGACACCCAAATCGGAAAATTAATATCCAAAATTACAGATTTGTTATAAGGAGATAGAATGCCAAGCCAACAGCGCACTTTAATTGTTCATGATGGTCCAAACGACTACATTGAGGGTTTAAAAACACAATTTCCAGACCACCGATTTGAGCTGTGCCTAGAAAACGAGACCGTTGATGATGCCATAACCCGCGTTGACCCAACCGTTGCCTTGGCTTTTCGCTCCGGCCGATTTCCGGGGCCTGCTCATATCCACCTTTTAAATGCTCCGAATATAAAATGGTTTCAATCTGGTGGTGCAGGCATTGATCATCTGCCCCATTGGAACAAGAGCGCTTTGACCGTTACCAACGCAGCAGGGGTGTCGGGTAAATATATGGCTGAGACAGTAATGGGCGCCGTTTTATTGATGAATTTTGGTTTTCCAAAATTCATCGAAGATCAGCGTAATCGGATTTGGGACCCGCAAGACTGGACATCTTTGGACCAAAAAACAGCATTGGTTATTGGTTTGGGTGGCATTGGATCCCGGGTTGCAGAACGCTTAAAATTGTTTGGTATGCAAGTGCTTGGAACCCGCAATTCATCGAAGACATGTGATCACGTTGATGCGCTTATCCCCATGTCTGATATCCTGGGCGCTCTCCCCCAAGCTGATTTCGTTTGTATCCATGTACCAAATACTAAAATGACACAAAATCTTGTAAACAAAACATTTTTGACTGCTATGAAGCCCAGTGCGCGTTTGATTAATACGGCACGTGGTGCTCAAGTCGATGAAGGCGCACTGATAGAAGCACTTAGAACAGGCCAAATTTCTGGGGCTTATATAGATGTTTATGACAAAGAACCCCTACCCCAAAACTCGCCCCTTTGGGATACGCCTAATTTGATTATGAGCCCCCACGTGTCGGACCAAATAGCGGGTTGGGAAAAAAATTCAGCAAAGTTTTTTGGTGAGAACTTTAAACGTTATTTGAAGGGCTTCCCTTTACATAATGTTTGCAATCCCGATCTTGGTTACTGACCTGTAAAAATCTGTTTTCCGTTCTGATAGGAATGGTAAACAAAAGCGAATGTAATGCAGTGAACAACGTCTTTACAGTCACGTAGCACCGTAACTTTGCCAATATCTCGGCCTTTGCTGAAATTTCGGGTAACCAAGGCAGAGTTTTGTCCTTAATACTAAGTGATTTCCAAATCACCTGATTTAAAAGTGTCTTTATCTATTAGATATGGGAAGGACCACGTTTTACCTTTGGCAACAACAACCCGGATCATAGGGTTGATGTATTTAGGCATTTCATTCGGATACAGAAATAGCATGAGCGATGAAACGTATCCGGTATATGGGTTTTGACCATATCAGCAAATATTTTAATTGTTTGGAATAAGTAACTAACCTTTGGGTGTACGGGCTTTGAAATTAGCGAATGACTCAAGCCGAGATGGGATCACTTTCCATGGCTTTCCAGTCAGTTCACCAACTAATCCTTAGCCAACATATTGTTGCCACCAACTTTTAGATTGTCAATCATACATTACCAAATCAGATCTTCTGAGATTTCTTGTGATGCCAAAACCCAATAGGCGCCCCTCTAATCGCCAAGTAAAAACAATCCATGACTTGCACAGTGGGCAATACGCGAAGGGAACTGGAATGCCACCCAATTTATCATTAACAATTTCATGCCACATTAAAATAGTCAATGGATACGCCCCCGCTTTGCCATTGATGTTAACGC
>CALJEW010000207.1 GCA_938074585.1 uncultured Rhodospirillales bacterium
CTCTGTGACCTGCATGAATATCCTGAAATGGCTATGGATACCCTCGTTTTAATACAAGGTGCATCCGTGTTAAAAAAAATCTGCACTATAACCCCAGTTAAATAAGCTGAGCTTTGGTATAAATTGGTGCGGTCGGAGAGACTCGAACTCTCATCCCCTAAGAGACTGGTACCTAAAACCAGCGCGTATACCAATTCCGCCACGACCGCTATTCGCTCAGCTGCCAAAACAACGCAAGCGACGCGAACATATACAAATTACCCCCACTGTCAATTACTCCCGTGATAGAATTACAAATCACTTCAAAATGAGATTTAATGAACTTTATCCTTTTAAAATATTTTTGATTGATGAGGACGTTTTTACCTGGCGTAAGCCCGAATACGCTTCGTGATTATCTTCAATGCGATCAGCGTTGTAGAGATAGTTAATCATCAAACCAGCCGCTTGTTTTATGCCTTTATTTGAACGATCGCCCATCCAATTTAAGCGCTCCATAATGGCACCATTTGATAAATGGAAATGTGCCACAGGGTCACGGGCTCTATAGTCTTTGCCTTTTGCCGTTGTTAAATATTCGGCGGCTAAACGCTGCAAAGGCCCCTTAAGTGCATGAGATAATTTTTCATTAGTGCACCAATCATCATTTGCTAACGTATCTTTTAACCCACCCTTAGCACCTCCTGTTCGCTCTAGGGCCATGTTAATCGCCTTGCGTTCAGCTAGTTTTAGTAACTTTGGGTGCCCTTCTGCAATCATTTCATCAAGCCATTTTCTGAAACCAGGAATCGGAGACAAAGTTGAGAATTTTTTTAGATTCTTAAACTCACTCGCCAGTTCAGAAACCACACCTTTAATCAAAAAATTGCCAAAGCTGATACCGGCCAAACCTTTTTGAGCGTTCGATATGGAGTAAAAAATAGCAGTATCTGCCTGTTTCGGGTCAACAACAGGGGCCTTTTCATCCAATAAAGTCTGAACGTTTCCAGCAATGCCGTTTACCAATGCGACTTCCACAAAAATTAGAGGCTCGTTTGGCATGCGGGGATGGAAATAGGCAAAACATCTTCGGTCCGAATCCAATCGATTTTTTAGATCATCCCAACTTTCAATGGCGTGGACGGCTTCATAAGCAATCAGTTTTTCCAGCAAAGCCGCAGGTGATTGATCCCATTTGATTTGCTTCAGTTCAAGAAACCCAACGTCGAACCAAGATGTCAAAAGATTGTGCATATCGTTCTCTAAACCCCGAAGTTCGGGGTGTTTACGAGCCAATGGCAACAAATCAGAACGCATATCAACAAGGAACTTAACCCCTTCAGGCAAGGCGTTGAATTGCGTTAAAAGTTTTACTCGGGGCGCCACAAGCGAATTGCGCAGATTTTGCTCTTCCTTGACCCTAGCCCCCCCCTGTTTGACATTACACAGGGCATCTACTGCCTGATCGACTTGGACTGGGTCGACATCAAATTCTTTGGCGAGCAGTTTTAAAAAGCGTTCCTTACCCGTTATATCTAAAGCTAAATAAACATGCCCTAAAGCCGCAGCCCTCGAGCGTGCAGATACTTCGCCCCCCTTAGATTCCAAACAATCCAACATTTGTTGTCGGATTCGCCCTTTGTCTCCTTCCGGCAAGCTGGGACGATCACTGGCTACAGAGGCATCATAGGATGCGTCTGCTATGCTTTGCCAACCTGATTTAAGATTGTGCAAAGTGCGCTCTAAAAGGCTAATGTTTAATTGTGAATTCATATTTATTAAATCGTCCGGTTAAGCTCTTAATTCAAGAGACCGTGTATAACATTGCTTATTATTGATCTAGTTAATTCCGGAATAAGCTAACGAATATTTTCAGTTATTAGTCTGGTGCAAAAGTACATCGCTGCCTTCCCATACATCAATGCCGAGTCATATGATGCCATGCCTTGTGCCATAAGACCAACGACCAAAACGGCTAACATGTTGCTAAATAGGTGTTTCCGACAACGTTAATAGCGGCGTTACCAGGTTGGGGTGCAATAACGGTATCGGGACCTTTTAGAAGCATGCATACCTTTGCGGCTGTTGCGGCATCTATTGATTCTTTATTTAATCGCCTTATTGATCAAATAAACACGTAAATTTTCCTTTAAGTATTGATAACACAAACTATTCATGCAGATGATCAATCAATTGTTCAGGATTATCTTCAAAAGCATTTATGCCGTCTGCTACTTTTACAAGAGGCTTTTTTAAAAGGTGCTTAACCCAAACTCTTTTGTTTTGTTGCTTACATTTAATCCGGGGCCAATGATAATTGATGTTATGCCCGGATCTGTAATTTGTTGTTCAAAAATATTTAGATTAGTCGTCTTTTTAGTCAAGTTGCCCGGCTGATCCTATTCGTAAAAAGCCCAAGTGTCTGGAGGGGCTGCAATGGGGACAAGCCCAGCCCCAATGCGTCACGCACCGCTTTTAGTTAAAAGGGAAGCCCCAGTCATGACGTTACCACCAGCAATTAAAACATGTCTGCGTGAAAACTTG
>CALJEW010000208.1 GCA_938074585.1 uncultured Rhodospirillales bacterium
CTTTTGGAATTGCTTGTAATCCACCACGCACCACTTCTGCCATGTAGGCAGAAGCAAATAACGTAACCCCAACTAGTGCGCGTACTAATTTATCAAAATTCACCCCTTCTGGCATGAACAATGGAAACATAACCGATGACATAAACAAAATAGAGATCAGCGGAACACCCCGCCATAATTCGATAAAGGCCACACAGATTGCTCTCACAACCGGCATGTTAGATCTGCGCCCAAGGGCCAGAATAATCCCGATGGGCAACGAGGCAACAATGCCTGTAATAGCAATAACCAAGGTTAGGAACAATCCTCCCCACAGGTTGGTTTCGACGTACATCAAACCGAATGAACCACCCACATACATATAGAAACCGATGATCGGAAACGGTAACAGTAGAAACAAAGCAAACCATTTTTTGAATGGGATTTGTGGAATAAGCAAAGCAAGCAATGCAATACCAAAAAGGCCATAGGTGATTTTAATGCGCCAAAGCTCAGATTCTGGGTATCGACCAAACATAAATGGCGTTATCCAAGCTTTGATAAAAGGCCAACAAGCAGCTGCAATTGGGCCGCCCGTTTTGTTTTTACATACCGTATTATCATCACCAACCCAAGCCGCATCAAAAATCAACCAATCAAGCATTGGTGGGATCGTGGTATAGATTAAGTAAATAGCAAATACGGTAAACAGAGTGTTGACAGGTGAAGAGATTAGATTTTCTCGAACCCAACCTATTGCGCCCGTTGTTGACGATGGAGGGGGTAAATCTGGGTGCAAACCAACTTCATATTGACGTTGTTCATCCATAATCAGCGCTCCACCAAAGACATTTTATTGTTATACCAGTTCATGAACAGAGAAATCAGCAAGCTGACAATAAGATAGAACCCCATTGTAATAGCTATAATTTCAACGGCTTGACCTGTTTGCATCAGCACAGTGCCAGCAAAAACCAAAACGATATCTGGGTAAGCAATCGCTGCTGCCAGAGAAGAATTTTTGGTTAAATTCAGATACTGACTGGTCAATGGTGGAATAATAACGCGTAACGCTTGCGGTATGACAACCATACGCAAGGTTACGCCAGGTTTGATCCCTAATGCATACGCGGCTTCCGTTTGGCCTTTATCAACTGAACTGATCCCGGCACGAACGATTTCAGCAATAAACCCCCCGGTATACAAAGCCAAAGCAAAAGCCAAAGAAACTAATTCAGGTGGAATTTCAGCACCACCCCGGAAATTAAAGCCCTTAAGCGCTGGATTATCCCAACTCATTGGCCCTCCCATCGCAACAGACGCAAGTGCGGGTAGTGCAATCAAAATTCCAAGGGATGTCAAAAATACAGGGAATGGTTGCCCGGTTAATTCCATGCGTTTTTTTGACCATTTTGCCAACATAATACAAGCAACAATTGCAACAATTAAGGCGATAACTACAACGTTAAATCCGTCTTCAGGAACCGGTGATGGAATGAAAATTCCACGAT
This sequence comes from uncultured Rhodospirillales bacterium, assembly GCA_938074585.1. Lineage (GTDB taxonomy): Bacteria > Pseudomonadota > Alphaproteobacteria > Rhodospirillales > Casp-alpha2 > JABMNT01. The sequence continues at coordinate 1,491 of CALJEW010000208.1, forward strand.
TATTAGCGAAGATATTCGCCCCGAACTCCAAGCTTTGTCGTGGCCCAGGCAAGGCCCGAAGCACACCAAAATACCAGAAGAAAATTTGCAGCAACACAGGAATGTTTCGCATCATCTCAATGTAAATGAGCGCCATTTTAGCTATCAACCAGTTTTGAGATAATCGAGCAATCCCCATAACAAAACCAATTATCGTCGCAAAAATGACGCCAATTAAGGCAACCAGCAAGGTGTTCAACATGCTGACATAAAGCGCCCAGCCATATGTGTTTTCTTCGCTATATCCAACAAATGGACTGTAACCGATGGCAAAACCGGCCGTGGTATTTAGGAAACCAAAACCTGATGCAATGCCCTGGCTTTCTAAGTTTGCCATTGTATTGTTTACAATTATGCCCCCCAAAGTTAGGACGGAGCCAAGAACAAGTATTTGAAAAAATAGAGCACGCGCTCGAGGGTCGTTGATCAATTTCACCTTTGGCGGTTCTAATTGATCTTGTTTTATAGTGTCTAGAGACACGCTTCAGCTCCTCTTAATATTTTTTTATAATTTGAGCCGAGGACATAGATTAAGGTGCATCCCATTAAGGATGCACCTAACCTATGACATTGTGTAAACGTTTGTATTAGCGGACAGGTGGCGCGTACAAGATGCCGCCTTTGCTCCACAGGCGGTTCAAACCGCGTGGTAATCCAACAGGTGTATTTTCACCTAAGTGACGATCAAAGACTTCTCCATAGTTACCAACCTGCTTAATGATGTTGAAACTCCAGCTGTTGTCGACACCCAAGTTCTTACCTGTGTCACCTTCAACACCAAGCATCCGACGGATAGCAGGATTTTTAGAGCTTGCTTTCATGCTGTCAACGTTAGCTGAGCTTAAGCCTAATTCTTCAGATTCGATCATCACGTTCAATGACCACTTAACCAAATCGAACCACTGATCATCAGCATGAGGAACAACTGGGCCTAATGGCTCTTTAGAAATGATTTCAGGAAGAACTTGGTGCTCGCCTGGGTTCTTCATCTTGGTGCGCTGTGCAGCAAGTGCTGATTGGTCAGTTGTGTAAACGTCGCAGCGACCAGCGTCGTATGCAGCAACAACTTCGTCAGCTTTTTCGAAGAAGACACCTTTGAACTTCATGCCATTGGCACGGAAGTAATCAGAAAGATTCAGCTCAGTTGTTGTACCTAAGTTTGTGCAAACGGATGCGCCATCAAGCTCAAGCGCACTTTTAACACCCAAAGATTTGCGAACCATAAAACCTTGTCCATCATAATAAGCAACGCCGGCAAAGTTCATGCCTAGTGCTGTGTCACGAACCAATGTCCACGTTGTGTTGCGTGACAACATATCAATTTCACCAGACTGAAGCGCAGTAAAACGCTCTTTTGCAGTCAAAGGCTTGTATTGAACTTTAGACGCGTCACCAAGAACCGCAGCAGCAACAGCGCGACATAGATCAACATCTAGTCCAGACCATCCGCCTTTTTCATCTTTTTGCGAGAAGCCAGCAAGACCGGTACTCACACCACAAGATAAAGCGCCACGTGCTTTCACATCATCAAGTGTACCTGCTTGTGCGCCTAAAGCGACAAGTGCTAATCCACCAGCAACGATTGTAGAAAGTTTCTTCATTAGATTTCTCCTGATTATTAAAGTTATTATACTAAAGTTAAACAAAAAATTTTAATAAGACGCATGCGCTTATTT
>CALJEW010000209.1 GCA_938074585.1 uncultured Rhodospirillales bacterium
TTGATTTTTCCACAAAACTAAAGAAAACCCCGCCAATTATCTGGCGGGGTTTTTTGTTATTTTAATTGAACGGAGTAGAGAGGATTAAGGCTTTTTAGGGCCTGTTTCATTAAGGTTCGTTGGCGCAAAGACGTTGCCAAAGGCACCTTTTCCCGGGCTCTTAATTTTACTTTCTGGTTTTGGTTGGGTTTTATCCAAATTGGTTGGAGCAAAGACATTACCAAAAGCTCCAACGCCTGGGCTCTTGGTGACGGAGCCAGATTGTGGTGCGACTATCGATTTGTCGGGACCGGAAATATCTGGGCCTTTAGTCGCCTTGTCCCTTTGTCGCTGCAATCTTTGTTGTTTGATCTTCTCGATTTGTTTTTGCTGCAAAGCGCGCTTTTGTTCGCGTACATCAACTTTGCACGAGTCTGGACTGTACGTTGACGCAAACCCAACAGTCGCAACGGCACCAACCGATAACACAAGCAGTATAATTGCAGCTGGGTTGCTGCGTAAGAAATCAGGCAATAAGAACCCACCCCCCCGTATAGCACTAACAGTTGCGCCGCTAGCTAGAGCCAATTGCTTGCGCCGTTGTGTGATTTCATGGGTAACCGCCGCGAAAATTGTCAAAGTGACAATAGTGAAAGCCAAAGCTGAAATTGATGGGTTGATCCCGTATCTAACTTTTTGGGCCAGCTCGATCGTCAGCGTTGGATATTTACCAAAGGTGAAGGTTGTTGTGTTGTAATTCTCGAAAGATGCCAAGAACGCCAAAACTGCAGCTGACGCAATGGCCGGCATTAAGAAGGGCACTAAGACTTTGCGGAAGGCTTGGACGTTGGTCGCGCCTAAATCAAGAGCGGCTTCTGTCAAATCCATATCAAAGCGTTGTAAGCGTGCGAGGAAGACCAACATGCAATAGGACGCAATGAAGGTGGATTGCCCAAGGATAGTGAGAAAAATACCGTTATGCAGGAAGCTTTCGCCGCTTAAACCCAGCATGATATTTAAGCGATCCCAGAAAACCAAAGTTGAAATTCCAAGAACAACACCGGGGATTAAGATCGGTGCAATAACAATCGTGTAAAGGGTTGCTCGCAATTTTGGGTATATTTGTGTTAACATTAATGCACCCGCAAGACCGAGAACAACAGATAAAATGACCGTACCTGAACCAACAATAAGACTATTTTTTAGACCATTCATTATCCGCTTGTCGTTGGATAAGACTTCAAACCATTCGAACGTCAAACATTCCCAAGGGGCTGCGCGCGGAAACCCGGGTGAATTAAATGCAGTGACGCCCATAATGATAAGTGGGCCTAATAGGTAGCTAAAGAAGATCGCTAGATATAGACCAAGGAAGATTTTGAGAACAAGGTTTCGCGACTTCATTTGCCGATATCCCCCATTCTAATTTTGAATAAGCGCATGGCCGATAAAACAATAAGTATACAAACGCTGAGGAGGACGATGGCGTATGCCGCCCCCCGAGGCCAGTTGCCACCTTGGTTAAACCACTGATAAATAATTTGTGTAAACCACAAACTAGACGGTCCACCTAAAATTTGCGGTGCAGCCAATGCGCCAGCTGAAAGCATGAAGACCATGGTGCAACCAGACGATATACCAGGTTTGGCATAGGGAATAACAATTCGCCAATGAATGCGCCACCAGGGCGCTCCCATATCCCTAGCTGCTTCAATTTGGTTTCGATCCAAACTTTCTATGACGTTATACATGGGGAAAATCATTAACAAGATGTAGGCATAGCCAAGCCCGGAATAGAGCGCAACGTTATCGCGAATGAAGTCCACTGGGTTATTAACCAAGCCCATAGCCAACAACATTTCATTGATCACGCCACTATCGCCAAAAATAATTCTGAAAGCAAAAGCCCGCAAAATTTCATTGACCCAATAAGGGATAATGAGAAGTAAAACCAATATCCGGGTATATCCATTGCCCGATGCTTGACCCAAATAGTAAGCCAACGGGTAACACAGCAGTAAATCCAATATGGTAACAAAGAACGCGGCTACTAAGGTGCGGACGAATACCCCTAAATCAACCACGTTATAGGATTGATCCGCACCTTGTGCGCCAAGAGCTAAATATTTGTAGTGTTCAAGTGTGTACGTATCTTTAGGTCCGCCCATTTCGGGAGGTGGCAGGTGATGCCTGAACGAAAAGTCGAGCATTGAAAGCTGGGGTAAAATGATCAAGACAATTAACCAGAATCCAACGGCAATCAACAGAAAGCTGCCAAGGCCCAAGCCATTGCGATTGAAAAATCTTTTGAATGCGGCGATTATATTCACGATCAGCTCCCTATTCGCTGGCTAGTTCACCGGCGGGAAGTACGACAGTATGATCTGGCGCATACTCCAAAGTCAGTGACGAGCCTTTTGCTGATTCTCTTGCCTTACCTTGATTAACTAAGGACATTTTCATTTCTTTGCCGCCATCGCCTTCTAGGAAGACGTTAAATGTTTGGCCTTCAAATTCTTCGTTCAGAACAAGCGCTGTAACGTGATTGTTTGCCGCTGCATCATTTTTGGCAATGCTAAGGGCCTCCGGGCGAATGAACATCATTGCATCATCGCCAACCCCTAATGTATCTTTAGCGCTTTCAGGTATTCGGGATAATAAGTCGCCAGAGCGATTGGTTGAAATTAGGGCTTTATCGCCAACGATCGATTTGACCTTGCCACGGAAAACATTGTTTTCGCCAACGAAGGACGCAACGAATGGGGTTGAGGGGTCATCATAAATGGTTTGCCCATCGGATATTTGATCAATCACACCGGCCTTCATCACCGCTACATGATCGCTCATGGTTAAGGCTTCGCTTTGATCATGGGTAATGTAAATAAAGGTGATACCAACGCGTTGTTGGATTTCGCGCAGCTCGGTTCGCATGTGTTGGCGGAGTTTTAAATCCAATGCGGAAAGCGGCTCATCTAAAAGCAATACATCTGGTTCAGCGCATAAAGCGCGTGCGATGGCAACACGTTGCTTTTGCCCGCCCGAAAGCTCGGACGGTAATTTATCGCCTTGGCCAGTAAGTGCTATCATATCTAATAATTCATCAGCCCGTTTACGCCTTGCTAACGTGCCCACACCTTTCACTTCTAAGGAGAAGGCGATGTTTTCCCAAACTTTCATTAGAGGAAACAGAGCTAAGTTTTGAAAGATTAAGGCAGTTGGGCGTTTGTTGGGACCAATCCCGGCCATATCATTGCCGCCAATAATGATTTTTCCTTGGC
>CALJEW010000210.1 GCA_938074585.1 uncultured Rhodospirillales bacterium
TTGTATCGCACCCGCTGGCTCGATCAGTTTCCATCACGCTAGAACGCTGCATGGCTCAGATGCCAATAGATCAGACCAAGACCGGGCTTTGTTGCTCTATGAGCTTTCCGCAGGAGATGCCTTTCCTTTAGCAGGGACCAGTGTCATACCAATGATCCAAAATTTTGAATTTTATAATGATCAGCTTCTATGTGGTGAACCAACAACCGTTCCCCGCATAGTACCGGCCCCCATTCGCATCCCCCTTCCCAGCCATCCCGGAACCTCATCGATTTATCAATCCCAACGTAAATCGGATCGTGGTATATACGAAACGGTTAAAAAATAGGCAAAAAAATGTGGTTATATTTTTAGTAACATCACCACACCTTCTTTTAATTCAATTCACAAAAAAAATTAGATATTCGTTTTGTGAGCACCTTTAAGCTGTAGAATCTCACGTGCATCAACGGGTGAAGCAACTTCAAGGCCTAAGCCTTCAATAATTTTACGGGCCATTTTAACTTGATCAGCGTTAGATTTTGCTAAAATACCCTTACCTGCCCAAATGCTGTCTTCCAAGCCAACACGAATATTGCCGCCCATGGCAGCCGCTTGCGCAGCAATCCGCATTTGTGAAGCGCCCGCACCCAATACTGACCAACGCATATCATCACCGAATAAACGATCTGCTGTGCGTTTCATGTGAATGACATCTTCTGGGTGAGTACCAATGCCACCTAAAATTCCAAACACAGATTGGACAAAGAAAGGTGCTTTTACCAATCCGCGTTGAACAAAGTGGGCTAAGTTATAGAGGTGTGAAATATCGTAGCATTCAAATTCGAAGCGGGTATCGTTTTCGTAACAAGTCTCTAGTACGTGCTCGATATCGGCAAAGGTATTACGGAAAATACCATCTTTAGTTCCTTCAAAAAAGGGCTTTTCCCAATCGTATTTAAATTCTGTATATTTTTCACCTAAGGGAAATAAACCAAAATTCATCGATCCCATATTTAAAGAAGCAACTTCTGGAGCAAATTTTTTGGCTGGTAATACACGATCTTCAAGCGTCATGCCGGGCGAGCCACCGGTTGTAATATTAATGGCAGCTGCTGTTGCTTGTTTGATACGCGGAAGAAACTTTTCGAAGGCCTCTGGGGATTGATCCGGCTTACCGTTTTCAGGGTTCCGTGCATGTAAATGAAGAATGGCGGCTCCGGCTTCTGCGGCAGCAAGCGCTTCATTGGTGATCTCGTCTGGAGTTATGGGCAGGTGTGGCGTCATTGTGGGCGTGTGAATTCCGCCGGTTATGGCACATGTAATAACAACTTTATTTGAAATAGACATAGTTAGTTTCCTTTATTTTGTATCAATTTCTTTGCTGGCTTTCTGCTTATGAGCAGCCAATGCCATTAAGCGACGGTCGCGCCAAACTTGGCGCTCAGTTAATTTGTCTTCTGGTAATTTTTTACGGCGATCCAACTCGATTTGATCTAAAACCTCACCTGACCAATCGGCGCGGCGCTGCATGGAGTCATATAAATCTTGATATAAACCGCCATAACGCTCGACATAATCGCGCACACCAGCGGGTGCGTTCAAATCAATGGTTTCAAACGGCCCCATAAATGACCACCGCAAAGCCAAACCTTCACGAATGCCAATATCAACATCTTCAATGGTTGCATAGCCATCTGCAACCAACCGAAAACATTCTTCTAACATCGCCCCTTGTAAGCGGTTCATGACGAAGCCATCCAATTCACGCTTCATAACAATCGGCTTATGCCCGGCTGATATGAGTAGTGTTTTTGTTCGATCCATTGTTTCTTGGGATGTCCAAGGAGCGGGCACAACTTCAGCAGCCGGAACCAAATATGGCGGATTGATGGGGTGAACAACAAGGCAACGGTCACGCCCTGCTAACTCTTCTGTAAACTTAGAAGGCAAAATTCCAGATGTTGAACTGGCAATAATAGCGTCTTTTGGTGCCAGTGTATCCAACTTTAAAAAAACCTGTTTTTTGATTTCAACGTCTTCGGGAGTGTTCTCTTGAACATGGATAGCGCCTTTTAACGCGACTTCCATATCATCGGTAACAGATAAATGGCTGAGAACTTGAGCCGGTGAGTTTCCGTTCAAAAGGTCGTTCTGCTTTAAATCACCCAATACCCCTTCAATATATGAAATCGCTTTGCCAGCAGCTTCAGAATCCAAATCCCAAATAACTACATCATAGCCTGATCTTGCATAGCTAATGGCCCATGCACGACCGATAAATCCACTTCCTATAATCGCAATTTTTAACAAAATCTAATTTCCTTAAATGGTTTCCACATTCGCATCGACGGCTATTGATTGGCCTGAAACATTCTTCGCAGCATCAGACATTAAGAACATTGTTGTTTCAGCAATGTCTTGGGCGGTGACCATTCGGCGCAATGATACATGCGCAAGTAAAGATTTTTTCGTCTCTTCAATCGATTTACCTTTGAGCTTTGCTTGGCCTGCTATTACCGATTCGATGCGCGCGCCTTCAACAACTCCGGGCAGGATCGCATTGACCCGAATATTACTCGGACCCAGTTCACGCGCCCACGTTTCGGTAATGCCAATAACACCGTATTTAACGGCTGAATAAGGCGAACGGCCGGGGAACCCATATTTACCAGCAACAGAAGACATGTTCACAATCGATCCTCCACCATTTGCTTTTAACAAAGGCACAGCCAAGCGTGTGCATAAGAACTGCCCGGTCAAACCGATATCTAAGCAACTTTTCCATTCATCCAATGTAATGTCTTCAACGGGCTTTGTTGGGCCCGCGATGCCAGCGTTGTTGATCATTGCATCTAAGCCGCCCAAAGTGTTCGCAGCATCCGCAAATAACCGGGCAACATCGGCTTCACTTGAAACATCGGCCTTAGTTACACCTGCATTTGGGTGGTCTTTAGCAAATTTATCCAAAAAATCATCAGCTATGTCGCAAATGTGAACTTTTGCGCCGTTCTCAATTAATAAATCCGCAATAGCACGACCAATTCCTGATCCGCCGGCGGTTAAAATAACGCGTTGATCTTTGATGCCTCTAACACCCATATTTATTCTCCCTAAAAAAATATACGTAATTTGGTATCATTAGAACTGGGTTACGAAAAGACACAAAGCCATAAAATAACGACCTGTTCATCTATAACAAATTACCATCTTCAAATTAAGCCTGAATTTACGTTGTTATATTTGGACTTTTAAGATGTCTCACGGATTATATTAGCCCCACGTTCAGGCAATCCTGTTTCGCGGTGGCATATTTCAGCCAGCTTTTTAACGCCATCCTTGATCTGTTGCTTTGATGGGCTAGCAAAACACAGACGCAACCTGTTTAAGCCTGTCGCAGGGTCTGCAACCCATTCTGCACCTGGGTTCATAGCAACCCCATCAGCTAAGGCCGCTGCAGCTAATTCAGATGTGTTGATAGAATTAGGAACCGTAATCCATATGAATATT
>CALJEW010000211.1 GCA_938074585.1 uncultured Rhodospirillales bacterium
AAAAGAGTTTGGAACAGAAATCAGTAAAGAAATTGAAGTTTGCGTGCATGACTCTACAGCAGATTTGAGATACTTAGTCATTCCAAAGCGCCCAGATGGCACAGAAGGCATGGGCGAAGACGAATTAGCAGCATTGGTCACCAGAGACGCGATGATCGGTGTCACCACCCTTTAGAATAAGCATAGGATATACTTTATAAATGACTAGCAAACCCCAATTCCAATGGGACGATCCCTTTTTGTTTGATACCCAATTAGACGAAGACGAACGCATGGTTCGGGACACAGCACGCGATTTTGCCCAAGACAAATTAATGCCACGTATTTTGATGGCCAATCGTAATGAAACTTATGACCCTGATATATTCCCTGAAATGGGTGAATTGGGGTTATTAGGGCCAAATATACCCGAAGAATACGGCGGAGCTGGTGTTAATCATATGTGTTACGGCCTTATTGCGCGCGAAATTGAACGCGTTGATACTGGTTATCGGTCGATGATGAGCGTACAATCTTCTTTAGTTATGTACCCCATTTTTGCCTACGGCTCAGAAGAACAAAAACAAAAATACTTACCTAAGCTGGCCCGAGGTGAATTTGTTGGAGCCTTTGGTTTAACCGAACCTGATTTTGGTTCGGACCCTGGCGGAATGCGCACCCGTGCGACTAAGGTTGATGGCGGATACGAGCTTACAGGCAATAAAATTTGGATTTCAAACGCGCCGGTTGCTGATGTATTTGTGATTTGGGCCAAATTTGATGACGTTATTCATGGCTTTATTCTCGAGAAAGGAATGAATGGCTTAAGTGCCCCTAAAATTGAAGGCAAAATGAGCTTAAGAGCATCAATCACAGGTGAAGTTGTGATGGATAAAGTTTTTGTACCTGATGAGAACTTACTGCCAAACGTCAAAGGCTTAAAAGGCCCGTTTGGTTGCTTGAACAAAGCTCGATTCGGTATTGCATGGGGCGCCTTTGGCGCCGCAGAATTTTGCTGGCATGCAGCGCGTCAATACACATTGGATCGCAAACAGTTCGGGCGCCCTTTAGCAGCCAACCAGTTGATCCAAAAGAAGCTTGCTGACATGCAAACAGAAATCACCATTGGTTTGCAAAGCTGCCTCCGTGTTGGTCGTTTGTTGGATGAAGGCAATTGCCCGCCTGAAAACATATCTTTAATCAAGCGCAACGCCACCGGAAAATGCTTGGATATTGCACGGATGTCGCGCGATATGCATGGCGGCAACGGAATTTCAGACGAATACCATGTGATCCGCCATATGATGAATTTGGAAACTACAAACACTTACGAAGGAACGCACGATATCCACGCGCTCATTCTTGGCCGTGCTCAAACCGGCATTCAGGCGTTTTCATAAGCTTAAGGTAATAAAATTTAAAACGGCAAAAGTATAATATGACGCCCAATAATCGGCTCGTGTGACATCAGCAAAGCAACGTATAAAGCTGCTGTCAGCGCCATTTGCCACCATTTATATTCACCGCGCTCTACCCGGGTGCGGCCTTTGATAATAGCGACTAAGGGGACGAAGGATGTAGCCTGCATAAAGTCATCCCAGTCCCCTTTTTCATTTCTGCGTTTGTTGTAATCGATATGTATAGCGCCTGCGATGGCCAAAAACGCAATTGCGCCAAAAAAGATCAGTGCTGCAACATGACCGCTAGCTAACATATGGCAGAGCGCAAATAACGCCGTTCCCCACATAATTGGATGCCTGGTGATTTTAAGAACGCCATGGGCATGAGTTTTAACCCCTTTTACCTGTTTACCAACAGCCATCGGTTTTGATGTTGTATACCCAAAGACAATAAAAAAACAAGCTAGCCCCATAGCCGTAAACGAGACATGCTTCATAGGAATATTAGCTTCAAACACGTCAAGAGTTGGGGCGTGGATGTATGCTGTAATCATCCACGTCAACAAAACTGCTGTAATCAAAGAATAGACCAATCGAAATGAATTACGGCCTAAACGCGCCAACATTGGAGTGCGAATCGGGTTCGACGACATAGCCATATGAATGCCCACAAATGCCACTGAAGCCACAAACAGTTCTAAAAGAGTTCCGCTCATTGTTGAAAGTAGGCCTTTGTCATAAAGTTACTAATTAAGAAGAGCTGGGTACTGCTTTTCATATGTTGTTCCTATTTTTGTATTAAAAGTCATTAAAGCCCGCATAGCGAGATAAAAAGGTTTATAAATATCGCACAAGATCAGCGCTAATTTTTGTAGTTTCTCCGGGCTCATAAGATCAAATTTTGTGAAGTCTTTTACAAAATATGCATCCGCCCAAAACACCGGGTTAAAGCCGGTAAAAAGATTGTTATTTACTTGTAGAGCCTTCACAGTCCGCCTCATTAAAGAATCTTTTTTATGGAACAAAAAACTCTTACTTCTCAAAAATTGTTCAACTTCTAAAAAAGTGACGGATTTTTATATATCGGTAAAAACTCAACCTCGGCATGGATCACCAAACAATCTTTAAGCCGGTCAATTCCATTACGAAGAACCTCAAGTTCACACCCTTGAATATCAATTTTTAACAAACCATTGTTTTGGATTTCTTCAACCTCATCAAGCCGCACAGTTGATAGGGGGATTCTTTTAATAAACTTGTCCCATTCAAGAAATCCACGAAAAAATTCTAACAATTCTATATTTGGCTCTACAAGTGATGTCATGCTTAGGGCTTTGCATACTTTCAGCTCTTACTCTGATCCATCAAATACAGAGCAGCGAAGATAAAGCTCGTTCGGACCTTTTTTGTCATTCAACCATTTCAGGGCATCTAAGATTTGGCTAAAACCCAACCAACTTTGCCTGCCCCACATCAAAACGGCCTGATATGGAGGCACCCCATCAGACACGATTGGATTGGCCCCAGTATCGACGGCATCAATGCAAATATCAGGACCAAACAAATCGATTAAAGACTTTTTAGCTGGAGGCATTTTATTTCCCTAAGAAGAAAGTGGTTTATTCAAAAACTTCCCGAGCAATTTACCATTTGTTTATTTTGTCCCAATCATACGACACCCCGAGCCCCGGCCCAGTAGGCACTGGAACGCAGCCATCTGTGCCTACGTTTGATACTTGATCACCATAATCACAGATGAAAATTGGAGGCTGAAACCCGTTCCATGCGTCGTGCGGGCGGACCAAGCCCAGTTCATAAAAGTGGGTATTTTGGATTGCTGACATACAATGGCGATGCATCGGGCCAGCTGTATGCAATTGAACTTCCATACCCATGGCATCCGCAAAATGAGCCAATTTCATGGTTCCTGTAATACCGCCGTCTAATTCAGGGTCTATATGCAGAATGTCGGTACCACCAGCCAAAACGAAATCGGCTTTTTGCTCGAACCCTCTGATGTGCTCACCAATTAACATCGGAGTCTGAATAAAGTCGCGCAATCGTTTGTGAGCAACGGCACTACTTGATGCATCGCGATACGGGTCTTCATACCAATAGAACTTCAAATCATCGCAGGCCCGGCCCACTTCAATCGCTTCAATGAACGTCGATAAGCTAGAAACGGGGTCCGTCATCAGTTTGAGGCCATCGCCAACCCGGTTACGGATCGCCGTCATAATTGCAATTTCAGTTTTGGCGGTTCCATCCATAAATCCATGAATTTTAAAGGCTTGAAATCCACGCTTCATACAGTCTTCAGCAAAATCAGCATAAGATTCAACACTATCAAGCCCACCCGGTGTTTTTTGTCCCGGAAACGTACTGGCATAGACCGGAAGTCGTTTTCTAAAACCACCTAAAAGCTGCGATATGGAAGCGCCATATTTTTTACCCGCTAAATCCCAAAGGGCGCAATCAATGGCTGCTATACCTACCCGGTCGAAATGTCGCCATGCAATCTTTAGATCTTCAAATATCTTTTCTCGTTGTTCTGCATTTTGACCAATTAATGCAGGAGCCATGTCTTTGGCTTGTGCCAATGCGCTTGAAGATGAGCCGTAATGTGGAGCGTACGATCCGATATGACCGTCATTTGTTTCAATTGAGACAACAAATTTTGTGACCGTCGACTTTCCACCCTTTTCAAAAACCATAACATTAGCACCGACATCGTCCAATTCATAGGCATAGGTTTGGACGGTAATGCGTTTAATAATGCTCATTTTAAAATCCTTTCATGTAACCCAATTTGCAGATCAATAAACAACATAGTTGATGATGACGCACGCTGAAAACATCGGGCAATCAAGATCTCCACGTTTTGTATGTAAATATTGAAATTTAGTACAAATCAGAACGCAACTTTATGAGTTCGGCTTTTTAATGCGGACAGCAACAAGGAGTTTAGATTGACTATTGCGCGTGACAACATAAAGCGCTGAAGGCAGCATAATCGCAGCCATAAATGTTGGCAGCATCCAATTTTCGGCAACATATAAAGCCAAATACAAATAGCTGGCAGACATCATGGTCACGGCCATAATTTTTGCTTTCACAGGGATCACCCGATGTAAATGCCAATTGCGAATTGGTTCTCCAAAGCGCGGGTGGTTCCAAAGCCAAGAATGAAATCGATCAGAA
>CALJEW010000212.1 GCA_938074585.1 uncultured Rhodospirillales bacterium
CGGCTAAATTCGTCTAATTTTCCAGCAGCTTCCTCAATTGGACGAGGGAATTTTTTCATGACATCTTTTGCAAAATGACGAACAGAACGGAAGGATTTAGATGAAATCAAACGCGACAGATACGCATTCAAAGCCCCGACAGGAGGAGCGATCGACATGTCATTGTCGTTCAGAATAACGATAAGACGTGCATCCATTGACCCGGCATTATTCATGGCTTCATACGCCATACCAGCGGTCATAGAACCGTCCCCAATAACGGAAATAACGTTACGGGGCGTTCCTGATAATTCAGAAGCAACAGCCATACCCAATCCAGCCGAAATCGACGTTGATGAATGGCCCGCCCCAAAGGGGTCGTAATTACTTTCATTGCGATTGGTAAATCCAGCCAAACCGCCGCCTTTACGCAACGTTCCCATTTGGTCACGTCGTCCTGTTAAAATTTTATGGGGGTAACATTGATGTCCGACATCCCAGATCAATCGATCATTAGGGGTATCGAAAATACTATGGATAGCAATCGTTAGTTCGACCACACCTAAGCTTGCACCTAAATGTCCACCGGTAATAGAAACATTCCGAACAGTGTCAAATCGAAGTTCATCGGCAAGCTGCTTAAGCTTATCAAGGGTAAAGTTCCGGATATCTGAAGGGCTGTCGACGGTATCAAGAATCGGTGTATTATGGTCTGAAGTCACTGATCACCCTTTTATTTCATCGACATATAAAATTAAATATGTCATATTTTTCAACAATTTGCGACAAAATTTTGTAAAATTTTCAATTAAAATTTTCGGCTAACAATAAATCGCGCCAGATCCTGAAGTAACCCAGCCTTCCCACCAAAAAAGTCTAGATGTTGTGCCGCTTGAGTACTCAGCATATTTGCTTGATCGCGGGCGCTGTCGATCCCTAATAAAGAAACAAACGTTGCTTTACCAGCAGCGTCATCTTTTCCGGTCGCCTTACCAACCTCTTCGGCTGAACCTTCAACGTCTAACAAGTCATCAGCAATTTGAAAGGCAAGGCCAATATCGTGGGAATAGGCTTTAAGCAAGCCATTAGCTTTAGGCGAGGCACGGCCTAAAAGACACCCAGCTTCACAGGATACAGAGATCAATTCGCCAGTTTTCATGCGCTGCAATCGGGTTACAGCAGGCACGTCCAAATCTAAATCTTTATCTTCAGCAACCAAATCTAACATTTGACCTCCAACCATTCCACGGTCGCCAGCGGCTTTTGCAAAGGCTAAACATAAGTCAGCTCGCACCGCACCGTCTGAATGAGTTTCTGGCGATGCTAAAACCTCAAATGCTTTTGTTAACAAAGCATCACCAGTCAAAATTGCTGTCGCTTCGTCAAATTTAATATGTGACGTCGGCATGCCGCGCCTTAAATCATCATTATCCATAGCAGGTAAGTCGTCATGAATTAGGGAATAGCAATGAATCATTTCAATGGCTGCTGCAGCCCGCAGTGATCGGGCCCGCGCGACACCAAATAAATCTGACGTAGCAACAACCAAAAATGGCCTGACCCGCTTACCACCGCTTAATGATGAATAGCGCATTGCTTCTAAAAGTCGATTTTCTGAGCCTTCTGTTTGCTCTAGTAAATCATCAAGAACTTCTGTCACTGAATCTGCAATGTTGGTCATAGCTTGTTTAAAGTCAGTCAATTGAAATCCAGTCAGTGTTATTCGTAAACAGCAGGTTCTGCGCCTAAAGCACCTTCTGCACCTACAACAATTTTATCTATCCGGGCTTGTGCATCCTTCAGCTTTGATTCGCAATGGCTTTTCAAATGAGCGCCCCTTGCATAAGCATTTATGGCATCATCAAGGGCGCCGCGCCCTGATTCCAGTTCGCGCACGATCTCTTCAAGCTGACTTAACGCCACTTCGAAGCTCAATTTTTTAATATCAGTAGGTATTTTATTTTCGGTCACAATATCCCCCTAATTTTAGGGCCAGAGTTTATGTCTGCAAACGTCCAAGTTCAAGCCTTTGAAATGACTTTTTATGGTTTTCTTATACATCCATCAGCGTTCGGACGTGGGTCATGGCACTGTCACGAAGAGCATCTAAATCATAACCCCCTTCTAATAACGAGACCACCCGGCCTTCGCAGCATTCGTCAGCAACATTCATCAGTTGACGCGTTACCCACGCATAATCATCCGTTTGAACGTTTAAATCGGCCAACGGATCTCGGGTATGGGCATCAAATCCAGCCGATATGATCACGAGTTCAGGTTCAAAATGACGCAAAACAGGAAGAATTCCTTTTAGGTAGGCATTCCGAAATTCAGCTGACCCTGATCCGGGTAATAACGGCATGTTACAAATATTATTGGCAATTCCAGTTTCTGATTTTACGCCGGTACCGGGATAGGCCGGAAATTGATGGCTTGATCCGTAGAACAAACCAGGCTCATTCTGGAAACTATGCTGCGTTCCATTCCCATGATGAACATCGAAATCAATTACCGCAACGCGCTCTAAACCGTGGGCAGAGCGGGCATGAAAGGCGGCAATAGCCGCTGAATTGAATAAACAGAAACCCATTGCACTCGACGCTTCGGCATGATGCCCCGGTGGGCGCACCGCACAAAAGGCATTATCCGTCTTTTTACCGATAACTGCATTAACGGCATCCACCGCCCCGCCCGACGCCCGGCGCGCCGCTTCACCTGATGCGGGTGATAAAATCGTATCCGTGTCCAAACTCACACGGCCTTCAGTTGGCATATTATCTAAAACATTTTCGATATAAGCCGAGCCATGCACAGCAGCTATCGTATCTAAATTAATTTCATTTGCTTCTAAGCGTTCCAAATAACGAAATTCATCTTCATCTAGCCCCGCCAAAACAGAGCGCAGACGGTCTGGACATTCGGGGTGATGTGCCCCCGGGTCATGCTCGATACATGTCGGGTGAGAATAAATTTGTGTTGCCATTTGTAAGCTTCCTTAGAGAGTAATAGCCCAAATTGGTATTTTGGGCTTTGAATTAAGCTGCAACCGGATCGACCTCTTTCACCTCAAGAACATCGTTGAGCTCAACCCCAGTTATCACCCTGGTCAAGTGGTTTAATCCCAACAATTGTCTCCATTTTTTCCACGCGCTGTCCAAGTTTGAACATCATATGCCACATATTATTACCTGACAGGCACCTTTTTGAAAATTAGATAGTTAGCGGCTATTGCAGAAAGACGAGTTAATGTGATTGCCAGTCAGAATGCTCTGCCAATGTTGCGCTGGAAAGTCAAAGAAGGCCAACATCTCGACTCGCAAACTCTACAACGTTATTATTCTTCATGGTGGTGTATCCCCTTTGGTTGGTTTGATGTTTTGCAACAAGCAAGTCAAACTGATGAGCCACTCCAATTCAAATGGAGAAACATCAAATTTAGCCCTAACTCTTCCTTAGCCAATGTTTTTTATGGCAGGGCAATAGTTCGCGTTAAATCAAGTCTATCTGCCAACTGCCGATTATTGCGTTACCATAATAAAATGTACGAACCAATAAGTTGTATAAGCCCTTCTGTTTCAATCACTTACTTGTGACCTAATAATGATTGAATAGTATTCCCTCAACGACTAAATTGTTTCTTGTTGAGAACCATCTATATTTTGTCTCTGCACACGCTGAAATAAATTGGATTTCGACAAAATCACTAAATTTAAACAGCTGTATAAATTATAGAAAATACCCATCACTTTAGATGGGCGATCAACAAGGACTGCTTTATATGCCGAAACGATCAAAAGGATTTCCCACCTTTCTAATGTCCACCACAATAGTTGCATTGGTATCTG
>CALJEW010000213.1 GCA_938074585.1 uncultured Rhodospirillales bacterium
AATACCGTGATGGTGCTGATCCGGTTGCGTTGTTTGAAGACTTATTAGAAATCACCCACTTTTTGACACGCATAAAAGTTGTGCCAACGGTTGCTGATGTTCCGGGCGTGCCAGAGATTGAGCGGACCCAAGGCAAGGCCATGGCGTCAAAACTGTCAATGGCATCATTAGCCCGCACGTGGCAAATTTTGCTTAAAGGTTTAAGTGAAGTGCGTATGGCCCCGTCGCCCAAACAAGCGGCTGAAATGGTCTTGGTGCGCTTGGCGTATACGGCTGAATTACCGACACCCGAAGAAGCCATCCGTAAATTATCAGATGGGCAATCACCAGTACCAGCAGGGGCACCCGCTGCGTCCGCATCAAGTCCAGCTCTAAATCCTCCGGAAGCACAAGCAATGGCTGCTAATAGTGGAGGCAGTGCGCAGGCACAATCCGCCCGTCAACCGGCACTAGAACCTGAAACCGCATCCGAACCACAAGCTGCCGCCCGCCCCAAATTGACAAGCTTTGAAGAAGTTCTGGCTTTGGCTGATGAGTTGCGTGAAGGTGTGCTTAGAACCCATTTGATTTCGGATGTCCGCTTGGTTCATTTTGAACCGGGACGCATAGAGTTTAGCCCCGGCCCCCATGCGCCGCGCGATTTGGCTCAATCATTATCAGCCTTTTTGAAAAAACATTCCGATCTACGCTGGATGGTCAGTGTTTCTGCTGAACAAGGCGGCGATACGATTTCAGAACAGCGGGAGACGGAGCTTGAAGATTTGCGGGCAGAAGTATCGGCAGAGCCGTTAATCAAGGCTATGTTGGAAATGTTCCCTGGCGCTATATTAGATGAAGTCGTTAAAGACGATGTTTTAGTTCCAGAGCCGGTAATTGAAAGCGATGACGATAATTCAGATGAATTAGAAGATTAAATTAGGATTTTTAAAGATGTACAAACTTCACTACTCCCCTGGAAACGCCAGTTTTGCTCCCCACGCGATTATCAATGAGGTGGGTGTTGATGTTGAATTAGTTATGGTTGATCGGGCCACGAACGCACAAAAAAGTCCTGAATATTTGAAAATCAATCCTGCCGGGCGCATTCCAACGCTGGAAGATGGTGACTTGGTGTTGTTCGAATCCGCCGCTATTTGTCTGCATTTGGCCGATAAGCATCCAGAAGCAAACTTGGCGCCAGCGCTGGGGACCAATGCCCGCGCGCACTTTTATAAATGGATGATGTATTTCACCAATACGATCCAGCCTGATGTCCTGATCTATCATTACACCGCCCGCTACACCACCGACGAAGCTGGCGTTCCCGGCATGAAGGCTGGTGCGCATGAGCGGATCAATCATTGGTTTGATATTATTGAAGAAAACATCGGTACCGGGCCGTATGTGTTAGGTGATACCTTCAGCGCTACCGATATTTATTTGACCATGTTGTGCCGTTGGGGCCGCTTGCAAGATCCAAAACCGGCATCACGGACAAAGATTGGTAAATTAGTTGAGTTGGTTTTGGCCCGCCCAGCAATTCAAAAAACCATTGAAGCAGAAGGCATTAAAGGTCCGTTTTTAGTCTAACGTTCCTTAAGCTTCCATTGTGAATTGATTGTTCGGTAATTGTCCCCATGCGTTTAAAAAGGCGCCTCAATGGGGTGGTTCACTACGTTTGGCCTCAATCATCGTAATTACGTCCGATATGCCCCGGTTATAACCATCCAAATTAATACCAATCCATTGCATCATTAAGAGGGGATAGACCAAGTAGGTGTTTAAGATATCGGTTTCGCAATAATCTCCGATGTCCTGTACTTTAACCGGATCGATCATTTCAGATACTTTTGAACCATCGACACCAAATTTACCGGGTAATCGAAAGACCGAGCACACTTTGTTCAATTTGACCCGCGCCGACGCCCCATAACCTGACAATTGTCAAATCAAATCGCAATGCCAATTCGCGCTATAGCGGTGGGAATAACTGTTGCATTTATTCCCTGCTTTGTGCCAATGCAGGGAATTGATATCGTGGTCTATGGCCCAATACAACAGCACGAGTAAATCAAAACTGGAGACGTTGTTCCTAACAAATAGAGAGAGTAGACGGTCAATATTTTAAAAATCCAGTTAACAATTGTTTTTCATCGAAGCTTGCTTTGCCGCCAGTGCGGAGATGTTTTAGATAATAAATTTCTTTGTCGTCTGCTTCCTCTATTTCAGCTTCCAAAAAGCTAATGGCGACCACTTCATGAAACAGTTGGCGCAGAAATGAATTGCGTCCATCAATGATAGCGCTCTAGCTCTTAACGTCTTTTTTGAATGTCTGGATAATTGAACCCGGTCAGGTTTGGCATGGAGTACGTGTCGGGGACGGTTTCAATATTGAAAACAAATAGGTTTTGGTGCTGCATTTCAGGTCTATCAATGTTATATGGATGTTTTACTACGTTCCATTTTTCTTATTAGAAAGAAGCCCCGATATGAACCTTGCGAATATGATGAAACAAGCCCAAGAAATGCAGTCGAAAATGGCTGATATGCAGGAAAACCTAGAGAATGTTGACGTTTTAGGGGAATCCGCTGCGGGTATGTGCCAAGTCACCTTAAATGGCAAAGGCGAAGCCAAGGCGTTGAAAATTGATCCGTCTTTGGTCACACCAGAAGAAGTTAGCGTTATGGAAGATTTGATTTTGGCCGCCTTTAATGACGCAAAAACCAAAGTCGAAGCCCAAATGAAAGATCAAATGTCAGAATTAACCGGCGGAATTCCACTTCCCGAAGGCTTCAAGCTGCCTTTCTAGGACTGTTGCATATGGTTTCTGAAGAAATTGAACAGCTGATATCTCTGTTGGCTAAGTTGCCGGGGCTTGGGCCACGCTCTGCCCGGCGGGCTGCGCTCAATTTAATTAAACGCAAAGAAACGCTGATGCAACCTTTAGCGAAGGCCATGGCCGCAACGGCTGAACAAACCAAAACGTGCTCTGTATGCGGTAATTTAGACACCCGCGACCCGTGCAAGCTATGTAACGATCCGCGCCGCGACCCAACAATCATTTGCGTTGTTGAAGACGTTGCTGATTTGTGGGCATTGGAGCGCACGGTTGCTTTTCGCGGGCATTATCATGTTTTGGGCGGTACGTTATCGGCGCTTGATGGTGTAAGTCCGGATGATTTGCGCATCCCCCAATTGGTCGAACGGGCAAATATAGGTGTCATTAAAGAAGTGATTTTGGCAACCAATGCGACCGTCGATGGTCAAACCACGGCGCACTATATAGCTGACCGCTTAGAAGAAAAAGGTATTGCAGTTTCTGGATTAGCACATGGTGTTCCGGTGGGTGGCGAGCTAGATTATTTAGACGACGGCACAATCAGCGCCGCCTTAAAGGCCCGCGGTCCGATTTAATGCGCTCCACCGACCAGCTTTTCAACGTTTAAAGAAGCACCTTCCGTCCCGGTGACTTTTCGATGGGCATTTCGTCGGCTTTGACATTACAATCTCTATCGCCAACCCGAACTCGGCCTGAGCCATTTTTGATCGAGTGTTCAAGGGTATAGATATTGCCCACATATTGGGCGATGCGTTGGTTCAGAAGCGGTTTGTCGGTTCCAGTTGGGTTGCGCTTTAACCATGTCCGACCGCTAAATCCTGCGTTAACTGAAATACAGGTAAAAATAATAAACTGCAGGTGCCAATCTAAGTTCGTTGCGACAAGGGTGATAAGCCGTGTTACGGAAGCTCCAATCCCAAGCTATAAAAAGATAACGCCCGGGGTTAGGGTTTCTAATATGACCAAGGCAACGGCGGCGACCCACCAGTGACAAAATACCATGTTTTACAGAAATTGCATCATTGCTTAACTGTCCTTTTATTTTGGGCCGATGCTATATCTTTTAAGGTATCAAAATATTTTTGGCGATGAAATAGTTGTTCGCTTAAACATTGCTGCCATCAATTGCACTGGAAAACATGGTAGTGGCTTTGGCTTCTGCTTCCGCTTTGCCTTCGCGCTCCCTGGCTTCAGCGTCGAGATAGGCGCCTTCGCGGCGGCCTTTAGCTTCTAAAGTTATTGACTGTTTTCCACCTTTGGCCTTTATTGTCCCAGCTTAAAAAAACCTTTGGCTTCCGGAATATTTGAGCGTTTTCAGCGCTCAGCCTTCATTTGGCGGGCCATGGCCTCGGCTAAATCATGGGGCGGGGAAATATCTTTAATTTCAATCATGGTGACTTTAACGACCAGAGGTCGGTGGCAGAATCGAACGCGGTCAATAGCTGGGTGTTGATGGTGTCGCGCTGGGATAATAATTCATCCAAATCCATAGAGACCATAACGTTGCAAATATTGGTCACGGTTAAATTCAAGATGGCATTTTATAAATTATTGACCTCATAAGCGGCTAGCGATGCTTATATGACTTGAAAAAGCACAACGCCATTGACTTGAACTATCGCGTCATCTTTGGTGGCGACTTCGTGCAAAGGAACATCCATAATTTGTTTGCGTATGTTCAGTTTATAACCAATACGATCGATAATGGGGATAATCAAGTGCAAGCCGAGTTTTAAGGTTTTTGCGTATTTACCAAATCGCTCGACTGTATACTCCATGCCTTGCGATACGGTTTGATGTCTAGAAAAACTCAGATGATACTGAGACCAACGAAAATGAAGGTTAAGACTTCCAATGTACCAATTCACCTAGTCTCTATTCTCATAACCAACTTCCTTCTGAATTTTTTAAAGGCAATGCTTACACCGTTGCGGTAAGCTATAGAAGAATATGCACGCATATTTTGCTCAAACAGCATCTAGCGCAATGGCGTCCGTATAAGGAAAAAGCTTATTCTTTGGGTTGGGTTTGGTCTGTTAAAAAAGACGATTTCTCAACTTCCGCCGCATCCCCTTCAATCAAATTGTCATCTTTATGATCCAAAAGGGTAAAGGTTGGAATGCTTTTAGGAATTTGCTTATTTTTATTCGAAGACACACCAAAGGCTTCTAACTCTTGAACCCGTTTTAGTAACCCAGAATTCATGCTTTTGGAAAGTTTTGAATAATGGCTACTTGCTGACTTTAAGCCTTTCCCGACGTTTTCAGTATGCTGGATAATCATACTAACGCTTTCAATAAACCGCTGTAATCCGGCCACGATACGTTCCTGATTTTCGGATTGGCGCTGCATATCTAATTGAAGTTTTGACATGCCAATGATGCCATTTAGCCCTGCGGGTCCGGCAACGACGATGTTTAATTTTGCGGCATTTATGGGGAATTTAGGGTCAGCAATCGTTATTTTCTCAATCGCCCCCTCACTGGGAACGAACATAATGCTCATAATCTGAGGATTGCCAGCGATGTGTGTCGATTTTTTATAAGATGCGTAGACTTCTGTTTTGTAGTTTTTACTTGATAAGGATGTCAGGTGCTTGTTCATTGTGTTTGCAAGGCTGGCGAAAGCTTTGGTCTCTTCATTATCTGATTGAGCTTCCTCAATACCCAATAAAAATTTTGATGATTTACTATCAATGACCAAAACGGTGTCGCCGGGCAAATACACCAAAGCATCTGGGCGCAATTTAGAATCATCAATTTGGGGCTGCATGAAAAAATCTCGGCCCTTTAATAAGCCAAAATCTGATAATGCTTTTTCCAAACCAAGTTCCGAATACTGCCCGGCCCCGCCAGGGCTCGAAAGTGCGCGCATGACTGTGTCCATGGTTTTGCGATTGCTGGAAACGTCTGAATTAAGCGCATGGATGGTTTTGCTGACTTCAGTGATTTGGCTAACCAAAGCATCTGTAGTTTTTTTAACCCGTTCTTCTGTGTCTTTTTTTGCCTCTACTGTTTCACGTTTGTGGTCGTCTAAGAGCTTAGATGAGAGCTTTGTCGCACTTTCCACAGATGCCGCTTTGGCAGCTTCGATCGCAGCATCTTTTAAGTTGTCGATGATTCTTAAGCGTTCTGTATGGGCGTCACGGTCTTTGCTTTGCTCTGTCTGTAGGACCTTGATTTCTTGATCTGCTTTGGATTTTTGTTGGCTTAGGGTTTGGGTTTGTAACTGCAAGGTTGATTTTTCAGTTTGCAGCAAATGCACTTGATCGGTTAAATGGCGGATTTGGGTTCCTTGCTCTGCGTTTGAAATCCACAACTGAGTCTTTTTTGCATCTGTGGCATCCATATCGGCTTCTAAAGAACTTAAGGCGCTTTGGTGTGCCTCAGAATCCGCAAGGGCTACTCGCTTCGTTTTGGTGTGGGCTTGTAAAGTTGCTATCAACCAACCAATGGCCCCCAATAAAAGGACACTCACAATTGCGAATAATGTATCTAAATTTTCACTAAACATAATAAATTCCCATATTCCTATTGTGACCCTGCCATAATCGTTGAGTAGGAACTTGCCTCAGGGACGTAGGAAACGCAAACTTGTGGAAATGAATTATATGAGCCGTTGATTCGTAAAATTAAAGCATGTGTGATTGGGTTTTAACCTGTGCCGCCATTGGTTCCGCACATGTTTAACCCCAGAGCATTGAAACAAACCAGCGATCGGTACTTGGGGTGTTATAGTATGGAGCCGGGGTGACATTGGTGAATAATCAACGAAAGGTGAAATTAATAATCGTAAACAACGAGTTGTTATTTTCAGGTGTAAGCCATTTAATAAAAATCTATAGCATACAGCTGGAATGTGTCGGTGTGTTGTGGGTTGATCAGCAAGAGCTATTACCAGCCAATATGAACCGCCGGGAGCTTTTGAAAGCGCATCTGGGTAGAACCTTAAAAGTGGTGAAAACAAGCTCAAAGATGGGTGAAGAACCGACTGTGGATGCAGAGTTTTTGAG
Organism: uncultured Rhodospirillales bacterium; assembly: GCA_938074585.1. Classification (GTDB taxonomy): domain Bacteria; phylum Pseudomonadota; class Alphaproteobacteria; order Rhodospirillales; family Casp-alpha2; genus JABMNT01. The sequence continues at coordinate 6,832 of CALJEW010000213.1, forward strand.
CACTCAACTATTCTTAATTTTACGAATCGGTGGGCGCGTTTTAATCAATGTATCTGGCCCGTTTTTTTATCTTATTTAACTCACTAGTTTTTCTGGTGTGCGGATTATATGTGGTGTCTGATGACAAGACGGAAAAATTCAATTTGAAAA
>CALJEW010000214.1 GCA_938074585.1 uncultured Rhodospirillales bacterium
AATCACCCAAAAGCGCATTCCAAGTGAATTGAATCGATCCGATCTAATAAATCAGATCAAGACTCTGAGCTTAAACATTTTTAATCACCGACCGTAATAAAGCGTAACGGTATGCTCTGCTTGAGCAAAGAACAACCAACGTTCCGTAATCGCACCTAATGCAAACGAAAGAACGGCCAACAAAGATAACCCACTAGATACATATCCAGTAGTTTGTTGTGTCGCACCTAGTAACAAGATCGGTAATAAGAATGTAAGAACATTGGCATATCTGCGTAGCTTATCGCCATGCTTACGGCCGATTTGAAAACCCATTTCTTTGAGCAAATAGTTGTCTTCCGTATGGGGAGATTCCATTTGAGTGACTTTACCAATATGGCCCAATCCGGTCGCAGTTTCAGCTGTGCTTTGAGATTTAGAATTATCAATAAATCGCCAATACCCAGACTTAACACCCCAAGCAACGAACAATGCGCCAATAGCGCATATTGGAGCCAAGGTCAAAGGAGCCCCCACAACGCCATAAAGGCCTACGAGTACAACACCGCCACCTGCAAGGCCCATGAATAAATAGTTTGGTAATGTCCAACCATTGGCCCACTGATGGATCGGCGGAAGGCTGCAATAAATCATCGCGGTACAATAAACCGTGACAAAGGCCATCAATGCCGTTGCCAATCCAAACGGAGCGAACATCGGATGTGATGTGCTTTCGAAAACCCACAGGTACATCATTGCTAAGCCAGGGACAAAGCTAATAACCGAAGCCAAACCTTCACGGCTTAACCACGATGTTTTCCACTGGCTCAAAGCCCGCCACGCGCGCTCTGGGTGGCCCAGGTGCAGCATAGAAGAAAGCAATCCAGCTCCAACCAATGCCAAACCCAAGGCCATTCCGATAAACCCAAAGGTGTGATCAGCAGGAAGTTTGCCGGCTGCACCCAGAAGGCCAAGTAAAAACAACAAACCGTAACCTGTGCCTGTAGATACGGTGAAGAAAATAACTGAAAAAGCTGGTTGCATACCGATGTCTCTCGATCGTTAGCGTGACAAAAACTTATCAACCCACTGTAATAGGGGCTGATCATTAGATGGCAGGGCTTCAATGATAGGTGCCGACGACAACTGGGCCGCGGCTTTCGCGCGGGGCCGAGGTGGCAAATATTTATTCGTTGGTTTGTAATTCAATTCCGGCATTAAATCATAACCACCGCGGTCTTTAACCAATTTGGACACATCAGAATTGGGATCACCCAAATCACCAAAATGCCGCGCGCTGGCGGGACACGTGGAAACACAAGCGGGAACCCGATCAATTTCTTCCAAATTTTCATTATAAATACGATCAATACACAGCGTACATTTTTTCATAACGCCTGCATCCGAATCGAACTCACGCGCCCCATACGGGCACGCCCATGAGCATAATTTACAACCAATGCAACGGCTTTCATCAATCAAAACTATGCCGTCTTCATCGCGTTTAAACGAGGCACCTGTTGGGCACACCGTAACGCAAGCTGCATTTTCACAATGCAAGCAAGACCGAGGGAAATGAACTGTTTGCGCACAGCCATCACCATTTTGAGGGACGGCTTCAAAGGTATGAATCCGGTTGAACCAAACGCCATCTTGGCCTTTGCCATAGGGGTTTAGATCAGTCAACGGAGCCATATGGCCGCCGGCGTTCCATTCTTTGCAATTAACCGAGCAGGCATGGCAACCAACGCAAATATCTAAATCAATAACCAGACCAAGCTGAGTTTCCGTTTGAACAGGAAGTTCTGTCATAATAAATTCTCCCGCTTTTTACGCAATGATTGGCCATAGCGTAAAATGTTTGGTGCTGGTTTAAGGCCTTCAGGGCGTTTGACCGCATCAAACTGTGGATAGCTTTCTTCGGCCTCTTCTGGCCCCGCCTTCTTGATTTGGACACGCAGATCATACCAAGCCGCTTGGCCTGTAACCGGGTCTGCATTGGCGTACCGGTACCCCCCTTCGCGTGCTGGCAACAAGTCAGAAATTACGTGGTTCAGTAAAAACCCTTTTTTAGCTTCGCCGGAATCTTCATCTAAGTTCCATGCACCTTTTCTTTTACCAATGGCGTTCCACGTCCAAACCGTGTTCTCGTTAACGCCATCCATCAATCCAAGCTGCACCCGAATACGACCATGGTGGCTGGTGACCCAAACCCAATCATCGTCTTCAAGGCCAAGTTTGGCACCGGTTTTAGTGTTCATGTACAGCTTGTTCGAGCCCGTGACCTGACGCAGCCAAGCGTTATGCCCGCCCCAAGAATGGTACATATGCATAGGACGTTGGGTTAGGGCATGGAATGGATAATCTTTGGTGTTGACCATCGCTTCTTCAAAGGGCTCGTACCAAATGGGAATTGGATCAAAATAGGCCTCAACCCTTGCCCGATGTTCTTCAGGTGGTTGAATATCGCCATGTCCCCGAGCTGCCAAACGGAATTTTTGTAAAGCTTCAGAGTAGATTTCCATGACAATTTGCTCTGAATTTCCAACGAAGCCCATTTCAGTTGCCCAATCTAAATAGTCTTTATTAGCCATTTTGTAATAGCGCTGTGCCGGCTCTAACTTGTGGCTCCAAAAAGCTTTGTTTTCGATATATTTCTCAAGCTGGTTAGGGTTTGGCTCGCCACGACCGTGTTTGTCGCCATTTTTACCCCGCCATCCCGCAAGCGAACCAATACCCGGCGCTCGTTCGTGATTGACTATATAATCGGGATATCCACCCGGATACTTTGGCCCCCCATCTTCATTGATCATAGCACCTAAGCCCAACCGGACACCCAAATCTAAAAGTACTGATTGGAACGGGCGGACATCGCGGTCTAATTCTATGATTGGCTGACGAATGGCATCTTGGCAGGCATCGGCTTCACATATCGGGCGATCCAAAAGTGAAATACAGTCGTAGCGCTCCAAGTATGTGGTATCAGGTAAAATCAAATCCGCATAAGCTACGGTTTCAGAATAATACGCATCGGCGTAAATAATGCGTGGAATTTTGTATTCGCCAGTCTCTTCATTTTTGTCGGTCAGCATATCGATCATGCCCGACGTGTTCATAGACGAGTTCCAGCTCATATTCGCCATAAACATCATCAGCGTATCAATCTCGTACGGGTCACCTTTCCACGCATTGGTGATAACGAGATGCATCAAACCATGCGCTGATAAGGGGAATTCCCATGAAAAAGCTTTGTCAATCCGTTGTGGCTTTCCATCCACATCGACCAGTAAATCTTCAGGGCTGACAGGGAAACCTAAAGGTGGCCCAGGTAACGGCGTATTGGCGTTGACCTGCCCCGGCTTGCCAGCCGGCTTCAGACCCGGTGGAATGGGTTTTGGGAACGGAGGTTTATGGCGGAATCCACCGGGGCAATCGATGCTGCCTAATAGCATTTGCAATAAATGCAAGGCCCGACATGTATGGAACCCGTTCGAATGGGCTGAAATTCCACGCATGGCATGGAAGGCAACAGGGCGTCCCTTCATGCTGCTGTGCTTGCGCCCGGCCCAATCAGTCCATTCGATATCCAGCTCAATTTCTTCCTTGAACGCATAGTGTGCTAATTCACGCGCTGCTTGCTCAATTGTTTCTTGATTAAGGCCTGTTTGTTCAGCAACGTTTGCTGGGGCATATTTGTCATCCAAGTAGCGGCTGGCGACCAAGTTAAACGAAGGTTGCGCTTTGCGCCCATCTGGCAATTCATAATCACCAACCACAGCAGGCGAAACTTCAGGCGAGCGCGCATTTGCTAAGGCTTTTGTTTTACCATCCCAACAGAGCGGATTTCCGTCCTTATCGCGGGCAAACAGACCATCATCAGCAGCACCCGGATCATTAATAACCAACCAATGGGCGTTGGTGTAACGAACGAGGTATTCAATATCGATGTTGTCTGATTTCATCAACTGGTGGATCAACGACATAACAAACAAGCCGTCAGTACCAGGACGAATAGAAATCCACTGATCCGCAATTGCCGAATAACCAGTACGGATTGGGTTCACCGACACAAACTTTGCACCCCGGGTTTTTAATTTACCGAGGCCCATTTTAATCGGGTTTGAATCATGGTCTTCCGCAACGCCAAACATCATCAAGTATTTGGTGTGTTCCCAGTCCGGCTCACCAAATTCCCAGAACGACCCGCCAATGGAGTATAGTCCTGCCGCAGCCATATTAACAGAACAGAACCCCCCATGCGCTGCATAGTTGGGCGTTCCAAACTGACTAGCCCACCAACCGGTTAAGGCTTGGCTTTGATCACGACCGGTGAAAAATGCAAGTTTTTTTGGATCCGTTGCGCGAATACGCGACAACCAATCTGAGGCGGTTTCCATCGCCTCTTCCCATTCAATTTCTTCAAATTCACCAGAACCCCTTGGCCCAACCCGTTTCAAGGGTTTGGTCAGTTTGG
>CALJEW010000215.1 GCA_938074585.1 uncultured Rhodospirillales bacterium
GACGCTTCAGCTGGAGCGATGATGTAATAAGCGGGCAGTGCGTATTTGGTATGGGGTAATGTGATGTCGATAATTTCAGCTCCGGCATCGCGAAGCATCTCAGCACCTTTTTTCCAGATCGCCGAAATTTCTTCCAGCGCACCATCGATCACATATTCTTTTGGAATACCAACTTTCAAGCCACGGATATCGCCAGTAATCGCCGCTTCGAAATCAGGAACCGCCATGGGAACTGAAGTTGAATCTTTCACATCGTGCCCCGCCATGCCTTGAAGAACGATCGCTGCATCGCGAACAGTTTTGGTCATAGGGCCTGCTTGATCCAAACTGGATGCAAATGCAACCGTGCCCCAACGCGAACACCGCCCATAGGTAGGCTTCATGCCTACAATGCCGCAAAACGATGCGGGTTGACGGATGGAGCCGCCGGTATCGGTACCAATCGCACCTAAGCTTAAATGCGCCGCCACAGCAACAGCAGAACCACCAGATGAACCACCGGGAACCCGGTCTTTTCCGTCGTCCAATTTCCACGGGTTTTTTACAGGACCGTAATGTGATGTAACATTGGCTGAGCCCATGGCAAATTCATCTAGATTGGTTTTGCCGGTCATAACAGAGCCCGCATTGCGTAAGTTTTCGGTCACAGTCGATTCGTAAGGGGGCACAAATCCGTCCAAAATATGAGATGCGGCGGTGGTCAAAACGCCTTCGGTACAATACAAATCTTTAACTGCAATGGGGATGCCTTCAAGAGATCCCCGGCTTTCCTTGTTGGCAATGCGCGCATCTGATTGGGCTGCGCGTTCTAATGATAGTTCTTGGGTTTCGGTAATGAACGCATTTAAGTCTTGCGCTCCGTCCATGGCCTCAATGCAAGACGTGGTTAGCTCGACCGCGCTTAAATCACCTTTCACAAGGGCGTCGCGGGCATAGGCAATGGTCAATTCATTTAGTTTTGTCATTTCAATCGACTACTTTCGGAACAGCAAAATAAGGCGGCTCGCCACTGGGGGCATTCGCCAACACCTTGTCTTCACATCCACCATCCGAAATAACGTCTTCACGCGACGGCATATCGATTTTGGTAACACTGGTCATGGGTGCGACCCCATCGGTATCGACTTCTGAAAGCTGTTCAATCCAGCCGATGATCTGGTTCAACTCATCAGCAAGGGGAGACAATTTTTCGTCTTCTATTTTAATCCGAGCCAGATTTGCGATCCGGCGGACGGTATTTGTGTCCAGTGACATAAGTGGCCTCGTTTTTAGGCTGTTTAAAAAATGGTTTTAGAAGAGCAAATAGAATCGCCTAGCGACTGGAAAGTATCACCGCTGTGGGGCGGATTTCAAGTGATCAAAGCTGAAAAGTTATTGTTTGAGTAGTTCAGCCCAAAGTAAATCATTCCAAGCTTCATGCGCCAAGCTGACAGCAGCCTTTAGTGCTTCAGAAACGGAAGCCACATCAACAACCTTTTTGGCGGGCGTACGCTCCAAGCGTTTTTGGCTCGCTCCATCATAAGTCAGTTGATTTTTTTTGGTATTGTACAAAAAGTTAGTCGATAAAACCTCTTCTAAAATTATTGAAATATCAAAAACATCAATAGTTATTTGATGCATGGTGCCTCCTTTCGAGTTATAAGCGCCTTCGGTTAGAAACATCAGCGCTGAAAAATCAGCTGATTTTCCTTTTTGGCTGCAGTGCCAATCAATCTCATAGTCACCAATTTGAAAGATCTGGCCCTCGGCAACACTTTTTCCGACAAACCGAATTATATAGTTGCATTTTGGCCGCTTTTTACCAGACACAATGCCCTGTAATTCCGCCTTAAGCGCACTTTCAATAACTGGATACAATACTGGTTCGTAAACAAATCCAACATCTTTACCGTCATCTCTATAAGCGACCCATCCACCTTTGGCTCGACCCACAGTAGATATGCGCAATCCCTGTTTTAATTTACCTACCTTTTTAGACCCAGTTTTAGGCTTTGATCGAATGTTGACATCTTTACGGACCATATATGCCCTGTTGAGCGGTGTAATCTCTGACCCCATAAACTGGGCTTTAGTAGACACGGTTTTGGTCTTTTGAGCATTTACAGCTGGCGACATCCCGCTAAAGGAATAAGCACAAAACAAGAAAGCAAACAAAAGTTTTGGTTTAATTAATCGTGTCATTTTCATATTCGTATCTGCTCTCATGTTTGTAATCTAAGCTACACTAACCCAAATTTCTTTCCAATTCATTGATAATATGGATATTCTTACTAATGCCATTCGTAGAACTACAATCTATAAAATCTCATTTAAGCAAACATCAGTGCCTGCTTGGCCTAGATTTGGGCAGCAAGACCATAGGTTTGGCCGTATCTAACCCGCCATTTTTGATCGCCAGCCCAATTGAAATAATTAAACGGACAAAGTTTACAGCTGACGCAAACCGACTGATGAAAATACACAAAGACCAGCAGATTGGTGGATGGATTTTAGGCTTGCCGGTTGAGATGGATGGGAAAGAAGGCCCTAGATGTCAATCAACACGGCAGTTTGCTGAAAATTTTATGGGATTATTAGATCTTCCCATCGCCTTCTGGGACGAGCGATTAAGCTCGTCTGCAGTTAACCGGTTTTTAATTAGCGAAGCCGATATGACCCGGAAACGTCGTGGCCAAGTGGTCGACAAAATGGCCGCAGGGTATATTTTACAAGGAGCCCTCGATTCCTTCGGATTTGGCTCCCTTTAACCTCAACAACAAAGCTATTGTCTTCTTTCCCTTATTTACACCCACTCTATGGTTCCGTGATTTTAAACATCTACCTAATTCACATTTAATAAGATTGCATCACAAGAAGTACACTCTCCTTGAAAGTTTGACATACTTATGTACATGTAGTGTTAAAAACAACATAAGTTAGATCGAAGAGATGCAGGAGCTATTATGACAGGATACATTAATCATTGAACGGTATCTCGGTTCATGGCTGGTTTAGAGTATAGAATTCATGAATTTGTATACACTAGGAACCCAGAACCGGTTTTGGTTATTTATTACGATTATCTGAAAAGCTAGAGGACAAAACATATTTAACCGCCATGTTTAACTCGCTAGATCACCAAACTGGCCCTGAAAATGGATTTTTGATCAAAGGCACCAACGATGATGGGGAAGTTGTTCGCATACAAGCCGTCAGGTACGACAATTTAACAGGAACCAATTTAGCCTACGAATGTAAAAACTTACCCTCTTTTAATTTTATCGAAAAATTAGCTCTAAAGATGCTGAATGGTGCAAAACATACGCACCTA
>CALJEW010000216.1 GCA_938074585.1 uncultured Rhodospirillales bacterium
GGTTAGTTCTTTTGCCATTAATAAATTGGGCAACTCAGGTTCATTTACATAAGCCGCAATGATCTTTTCTAAAAACTCAGCCCGGATAACGCAGCCCGCTCGCCACGTACGCCCAGCCAATTCAGGTTTTGCAACCCAGCCGTTGCCGTCCGGTTTAGCCGCTGTAATGAGATGTAATCCTTGAGCATAGCTAACCATAACGGCAGCACATAACGCCTGTTCCAATTCATCAACAAACGAACCTCGATCGACATTCGATTGAACATTGGGCTTGGGTAATAGTATTTCCGCCTTGGCTCGATCATCGCCATAGCGCGACAAATGCCGGGCCGATACAGCTTCTGCAATGGTTGGTACTGGAATGCCAAACTCAAGCGCCAAACGGACCGTCCATTGGCCGGTTCCTTTTTCGCGGGCTTGATCCAAAATTTTATCGATCAATGCGCCATCACCCAAGTCATCCGGGGTGCGCAAAATGCCTGCTGTAATTCCAAATAAATATGAGCTTAAAGCCCCGTCGTTCCATTTATCAAAGACATCCGCCATTTGATCAAACGACATCCCCGCCCCATCGCGCATCAATAAATACGCTTCACCAATCAATTGCATGATCGCGTATTCGATACCATTATGAACTATTTTTACAAAGTGCCCGGTGCCACCAGGACCAAAATGCGAACAGCACGGGCTGCCATTATGTTTCGCTGAAATGGCCCTCAGAGCTGGTGCAACGGTATCAAACAAATCAACCGTACCACCGGCCATCATAGACGGGCCATGGCGGGCCCCCTCTTCACCACCTGATATCCCCAAACCAAAGAAACCAAAGCCTTTTTTTTCCGCATCCAAACTGCGCCGATCGGTATCGCGTGGGTGGGCGTTGCCACCATCACAGACTAAATCGCCTTTTGATAACATGGGGTATAGAGCTTCAAGCAGCACGTCGACCGGATCACCCGCTTTAACCATCAACAGAATACGCCGGGGCGTTGGCAGGCTTTCAACAAAGCTTTCTAAGTTTTCGACCAGCACAACTCGGTCGTCGATTTCATCGATAAATTTATCTGCGAAGGTAGTTCGCGCAACCATCCACGGATCGAAGACGACGGTGGTATAACCATTATCGGCAAAGTTAAATGTTAACCCAACACCCATTGGCCCCAAGCCGATAACGCCCATATGTGTGTTTTGTGTCATAGAGATTAAAACTTACCCCATTTTAAATAAGCATCTTGTGGATCCATACCTTCGAAAATCGCAGAACGGATTTTGTTTTCAGTACCAATCACGCGTTCGGTTTCAGCGACGATTTCTTCGGCTTTATCTTTTGGTAAAATGACAATGCCATCAAGATCCGCCAACACCCAATCACCGCCCGAAACATCAACATCACCAATGCGAATGGTTTCGTTAAAAGAAACAGGTAACCACCGACCAACAATATCTTTTGGTGTTTTAAAGGAACACCAAGTTGAAAACTCCATGTTGAGCAAGAACTCAACATCGCGACTGCCGCCATCAACAATATAACCCCGAATGCCTTTAAATTTTAGCGTTTCAGCTGAAAGCTCGCCCATTAATGCAACTTCATGTGTGTTGGGTTGGCAAATAATAACGTGCCCACTGGGCGCTTTTGACAGTAACCCAGTCCATTCCAATAAAGTTTCATGGGCATCTAAATCTGTGCCCGATTTACCTTCAACCGTATAAATAGGACCCGCCAGTTTATCACCATTAGCCAATGGTAATATTTCAGGCGGCAGAACAAAATTGGTAAGCCCCATAGCGCGCATCACATCATGAAGAGCGCCTGTATACACTGCTTCTAAGCGGTCACAAAAATCAGTCATTTAACAAACCTTCCCAATGCTTTAAATTGTAATTCCACCATCGACGACCATGATCTGACCGCTTGTGAAAGAAGCATCATCACTGGCCAAATAGACAGCAGCGGCGGCAATTTCTTGGGTTGTTCCCAAGCGGCCCATGGGTTGGCGTGCAATAAAAGCTTTGCGAGCAACTTCAACATCACCCATTGCTGCAATGCGTTCGTCCAGTGAAGGCGATTGAACGGTTCCGGGGCAAATGGCATTACATGTAATTCCCTTAGTCACAAAATCAGCGGCAATGCCTTTTGTTAAGCCAATGGCAGCGGCTTTCGAGGCACCATATGCAAAGCGATTGGGGATGCCCTTAACAGATGAAGCCACGGATGCGATGTTAACAATAGAACCGCCGCCATTTTCAACCATCGCCGGGATCATGGCTTTACACATGCGGAACATGGCTTTGGCGTTCAGATCGAATGAAAAATCCCAATCTTTATCGGTACATTCTAAAATCGATCCGTTGGCAACATAACCAGCAACGTTTGCCAAGACATCTATTGCGCCTACTTGCTTTGCGATCGCTTTGATGGCATACGCATCCATAACATCTAAAACCTGCGTTTTAATGCCATATTTGCCTTCAATTTCTTTCAGCGTTTCTGAATTTATATCAGTTGCGATAACTTCCGCACCCTCGGCTGCAAATGCCAATGCGATGTTTTGTCCAATACCTTGTCCGGCTGCTGTTACCAGTGCTTTCTTACCAACTAGTCTACCGCTCATTGTTGTCTCCTAATGTATATGTTTAATATATTATCTAATTTCTTTAGCTAATTGGTAGATTCCAGCTGCGGCTAAATTTTCATTGGCCAATTGAGCCTGACCACCAAAAGATTTAATCGCCCGACCATACAATTCGATCAAAGGACCAGAGCCTATCATTGTGACTTCTGTAGTGTTATCTTTATAGGCATCGCGAATTTCAGTTCCGATCAACAGGCCCGATAAATAATCTTTGGTATAGGCTTCTGGGATTTCAGCAAATAAGGCCCGGGCGCGAACACCAAAAAACCCACTTAATAACGAAATACCCGCTTTCGCCTTATCGACGCCATCATCAAACCAGCGCACCGCATCGGTTTCTATGCGCCCCTGATCCGTCATCAGCTTTCTCAAAATACTATGCTGACACATCACATAGAACACTTCGCCGGTCATGAATGTTGTGAAGCCATTGATTTTACCATCAACGACGGTAACCCACTTGCTGTGCGTACCGGGCAAACAAAACGTATAAGCCCCAGATTTTCCCGATACCGCGCCTAGTATTTGCGTTTCTTCACCGCGCATCACATCTGGTTGACCGTCGGCATTTAAACAACTGTACCCCGGGGCAATCCAAACCACACGCCCACTATCCAGCGCAATCTGACCCATTCCAGATGCAATTTCAGCTAATCCGGGTTGGCCCGTTACGTAGCCAATTTCTTGCCAACCTTGGCGCGATCCAATCATGCCACTCATGACCACCGGAGCATCAGGTTCCGAATCCATCCAATCGCCAACTTGTGTGACTAGCATATCAGCAAATTGTCCGCCCTCTACTGCTAAAATACCATTTGCAGATTGGCGTTTATCAATAATCGTACCTTGCTCAGAAAGTCGGTATGCCCGGAATGAGGTTGTTCCCCAGTCTATTGCAATCAACGAAGTCATCAGCACTTAATATCCTCAAAAATATGTGCTCAAAGAAATGAGCCTGTTCATTTATAAAGGAGTTTTTCGCAATTTAAAGGCTGACCACAGAATCCTATAAATTAAAGATTATATGTGCGTCATATGGTTTTCATTTAAGAGCTTAATCAGCATTTTAGCTGCCATTTCTTGATGGTTACGCTGAATATCGCGGGCCTTTTTTACGTCTCTCGCCAAAATAGCAGCAACAACAGCCCGATGGTCTTCATTCGATTTATAGGGTTTGGGGCGCATATGAAGCGTCGTCATTCGGACCCGATGGATTTGATCGCGGAAGGTATCAACCAATTGAAGCATCCTGACGCTACCAGTCAATACGACCATTTGGCGATGAAATTCATAATCTGCGATGACCCAACTGTTCAAATCATCGTGTTCAAGTGCCGTATCCATATCGTCTACTGCTTTCATCAACGATTGAAGGCCGTCTTCGCTCAAGTCCATACCAGCGAGGATCCCTGCAGCTGAAGATTCAAGCGCAGTTATAATTCCGTAAACTTCAGCCATATCTTTGGGCGAAATGGGCAGGACTCGCATTCCGTGGCGCGGGCGGACTTCAACCAAGCCTTCGTTCGCTAACCGCACCATGGCTTCGCGGGTTGGGGTCCGGCTCATGCTTAATTGTTCAGCTATTTCTTGTTCTAAAAATTGTGAACCGTGGGGGAGTTCATTTGTCAGAATTTGGCGTTTAAGCTCACTATAGGCTTGTTCTGCAAAAGGGATACGCGCTTTTTCATTCTCATGTATTGTCACGGCAAACCCCATTACGTGAATTAAACCCAAATACTCCTCCATTTACGAAGGGGGGGGGTCTGTTAAATATCTAAAAACCGCCACTTTCAATAACGTATACTTAAACTTAAATTTAAACTTATACGTTATTAATTAAAGTTGCAAATATAGACTAATTCCCAAATCCGTTTTACCAAAGCCTTGGGTTAAACGTGGTCTAACGCCTGTTGTAAGTCGCCAATCAAATCATCAACATTTTCGATGCCAATTGAGATGCGTATAAGGTTTTCAGGCACCAGACTTTCTGGCCCCTCGACCGATAAGCGGTGCTCGACCAAACTTTCAACCCCGCCCAAAGATGTTGCTGCAATAAAGACTTTTAACTTCGCAATCATGGCTTTCGCCATCGCTGCATCACCGTTCACCAAAAATGATAACATGCCACCGAACCCGGCGGTCATTTGACGCGCTGCCAAAGTATGCCCCGGATGGCTTTGAAGGCCCGGATACAAAACCCGCTCTATTTTAGGATGGTTTTCAAAATGCGATGCGATTTTGGCAGCCGACGCAAATGCCCGTTCGCACCGTATGCCAAGGGTCCGCATGCCTCGCAATAATAACCACGCCTCAAAAGGCCCCATAACGCCCCCAACCAAGGTCCGAACATCATAAATCTCCTGCCAGCGGTCATCCTTTTTGGCCGTAATTAAAACACCGCCCAAAACATCGCTATGGCCATTTAAATATTTAGTTGCAGAATGGAAAACTAGATCTGCCCCCAAGCTTAAAGCGCGCAAGGTGACAGGCGGGGTTACCGTCGCATCAACGCCCAAAATCGCCCCTGCATCATGGGCAATTTGAGCCGCCTTTTGAATATCAATGACATCCCATGTGGGGTTCAGTAAGGTTTCGATCCAAACCACATCGGTTTGCCCTTGGCGGACAGCATTTGCCAACCCATCCGGTTCCGTCGCATCAAACAACGTCAGCTTAATGCCCCGTTTTTCCGCTAACCGACGCATCCAAGCTTGGGCACCATGATACATGATCGATGGGGCGACGATGTGCCTGCCGTGCTCAACCGTCTCGAACACAGCCGTTATGGCTGCTTGCCCTGATGCAAAAATCAACGTGTCCGCGCCGCCTTCTAATTCTGCCATAACCTTTTCAACCTGATCGTAGGTCGGATTATGGTTTCGGGCATAAATATAATCGCCCAAAAGCTCATAATTTTGATCCCGACCATAGGTCGTGGACGGCTGGATTGAAGGCATTAAAGCGCCTGTTTGCTCGTCAATATAATGACTGGCTTGGGCCAATAGAGTATCAGGCGATATATTTTTAGGCTTGCTCACGAGCGGCTATCCTTCATCACGTTTCAATGCAGGCCTCTAAAATGCCGCTTTTTACTGATTAAACAAGGGGTAGGGCCCTACAAAAAAAGGCGAAGCCCGATGTGCATTGTTTGGAAAATTAAATGTATATTTTTCATATTTCTTCGTAAAAATTCGATAAAGACACTTAGTATTCAACGTAAAAAAAACCATTTTAAAGCACGCAAATAAATACAACAGAAACCGCATGCAATAACATGTAGAACATTATTTTTCAGCAATATTTCATTAAGGTTTCAAATTGCTTCTTCAATGTTCTAGTATATAACTACATACGTAAAAAAGGAGTATTTTCAACAGTTCAGGCTGTTAAAAATGACGAGATAAATATATAAATTAGGTACATATATTTTTGCCATACGCTTTATATCAAGGATCAATCTGTATGTTTTGGAACACTAATGAACTCCATGGGCTGCCACATAACCCCTTCAAAAGCTGTGTTGCACCCCGCCCTATTGGTTGGATTTCGAGCGTTAGCGCGGACGGGCACATTAACTTGGCCCCTTACAGTTTCTTTAATGCCGTTGGTAGCGAACCACCGATGGTGATGTTTTCAAGCACGGGTGTGGCGCCGCGCCCAACCAAAGACACGGTTAGCAATATTGAAGCAACAGGTGAATTTGTTTGCAACATGGTGACATGGGAATTGCGTGATCAAATGAACGCCACCAGTGCCCCAGCGCCAGCTGAAACCAATGAGTTCGAGCTGGCTGGATTAGAGATGGAGCCCTCTAAGTTGGTGAAGCCGCCCCGGGTTAAAGCAGCGCCCATTCAAATGGAATGCACTTATGTTAAAACCATCGACTTACCCTGCGATACACCAGGCGGGCGCAATGTTATGATTATTGGCCAAGTTATTGGCATTAGAATCAACGATGCCTTTTTGATTGATGGCAAGATCGATATGGAAAAAATCCAGCCATTAGCGCGAATGGGCTATCAAGATTACAGCTCAGTCGAGAAAATATTCACCCTTAATCGCCCCAAATAATGACCCTTAATCCAAATCTATGTAGACTAATTAGGTTGAAAAATAGGGGGCCTAAATCATGACCTTACGTTGCGTAAATCATTTGGCATTTATCACTAACGATATTGTTAAGACCGTTCGGTTTTATCGGGATTTGCTGGGTATGCAATTAACCGCTGGTATTGGTCATGATGGGTATCGGCACTACTTTTTCCGGATGGGCGACCAAGCATCCCACGTGGCGTTTTTTGAATATGAAGGCGCCCAACCGATGAACCCAAAATTTCCAGGCAATCGAACAACGGAACCCATTGGCTTTGATCATGTCTCGTTCACAGTCGATAGCCGTGAAGATTTATTTGCCCTTAAAGATACTTTGGAAGCCGCCGGACTTGATGTTCATGGAGCCGTTGATCATGGTTTGTTTTGGTCGATCTATTTTTTCGACCCCAACGGCATTCCCTTAGAAGCGACATGGGAAATGATGGAAATAACTCAGTTCCCAGCAATTGAAGATGATGATCCTTTGGACATTGCAGCGGAAGGGGCTGAGCCTCAGCAGGGCCATTGGCCAGAAGTTACAACCCCAACACCGCGCTCTCAAATGGTTGCAAAATCAGGAAATGGGCTGCCCATGCGAGAGAGCTTTCTGAAACAAGGGGTTGCACGTTATAAGAACGATGCAGATATAACCGCCGCCTAAATAAATGAAACCTAATCAGTGTCACATCTCGTTCAACGCATTGCTTTCCCCACTGTTATTTGCCTATCCCCAACGTTAATCCCAAGCAACCATGCTGGTCTTTTTGATAAAGCGAAAGGTCTTATGGATATGCTGGAAAAGGATACCCAATGCTCAATTCCCCCCAACTTAAGTGGGGCGCTGAGTTCCAGCTAAATTTCCAACGGCTTAAGAGAAGCGCTGCGGGTTGGTTCAGAAATAGAGATTTTGCAAGTTAGCAAACAGGATGGGCATTTATCAGATCAAGTAATCAATATTCCCCAACAGAAAACCTAACCGTTGTTCATAATACACTTCAAAAAATCAGCTTTGGGAACTTGACTTCTGATTTGGAAACGCGAATGAACAACTAACATTTTGAAGAAGTGTTCCCAACTAATCAACCTGGATTAAAATCAATTTAAATCCAACATCCCCATTGGATAAAGCAATAAAGGCCATGCGTACGGGTAACGGTTACGCCGCCCAAGGCAATGATGCAGTCGCAATACCCTATTATCAACAGGCAGTAAAATTAGCCCCTGATTTTGCGGATGCTTGGGCTAACCGAGGGTTGGCAGAAGCACGCCTTAGGTTAAATAAAGCAGCTCGAACGTCGCTCATGCGGGCAGCGGAACTAATGCAAGAGAACCCAAACGCCTATAACAAAATTAGCAATCAGGTATTTACGCTTTTGGAATTAGAAAATACCGCTATGTGTTATCTGTCGGTAACAAAAGCCGACCCTCTTTTCAGCAATGCTTGTAATAATTTGGGTAATACAAACCTGCAACTTTTGAAATCTGACGATGCCATTACTGCCTACGAGCGTGCAATTGCAATCGATCCTAATCACGCAGATGCCCGGAACGGCTATGCTCAAGCACTTTTAATAAATGGCAATTTCAAGAGAGGATGGGCGGCTTATGAAGCCCGCTTTGATGCCCCAAACGCCCCATCTCGGCGCACGTTTTCATCGCCCCAATGGTCGGGCCAAAATTTAGATGGAAAATCAATTTTGCTATATGCGGAACAAGGCATTGGCGACACCATCCAGTTTTTGCGCTTCACCAAACAGGTCAAGAACAAGAACACTCAGGTCATTATCGAGTGCCAAAAAAATCATCCGTAACTTGGTTGCACTGAGCCCAAACGTTGATCATGCCATCACCCTGATGATGAGCCACCCCAAACTGATTTCCATGCCCCCCTTATGTCTTTGCCGTATCTATTGGGGCTAACCGATTCGCTATGTCTCCAGTCACCACCTTATATTAAAATCGAAAATTCTGAAAAGAAAAAGCCCCCAAACCAAGTATTGGACTTGTTTGGGCAGGCAATCCAGATCACATCAATGATGCGAATAGATCCATCCCCCTTATTAAATTTTCCCCAATATTGGAGTGTCCTGAGTTTAACTTTGTTAGTTTACAAGTTGGGCCTGCGCGGTTCCAAATACAGAATACGCCTGACTTGACTGATTTAGGGCAGCATTTCAATTCATTTACTGATTCTGCAAAAACGGTAACAAAACTAGATTTATTGATCACTGCAGATACCGCCATTGCCCATTTAGCTGGTGCTATGGGGTGCCCGTGTTGGGTTTTGATCCCCCACGTTCCAGATTGGCGGTGGATGTATGAACGAACCGACACGCTATGGTATTCAAGCCTGCGTCTGTTCCGGCAATCCCAAAGAAGCAATTGGGATACCGTAATCACCGATGTATCGGCTGTGTTGGATACGCTATATAAAAGGTAAGTTCATTTTTTCTACGCCAATGCGACCTGCGTGTTATAGTTCGATTATCATTGATTCATACGAAATTACATAACATAACATCCTGGAAAAAATCCTGTATTATTGCTTTGGCCCTTATCCTTTCTGCTGGGCTAGGCGTTTTCTCGCCTGAAGTTAAAAGCAAAGAATGGTGTGAAGATATTAAAAAAGAAAGACAAAGGCGAATGGGCCAGAACTGACGCAACGGATTTTGCGAAAAGCTGCCTTCTATAAAAAATTTAAAGTCCTAAAAAGCGCCTTGGTTACTCCCTTTGGGCTTTTTTTACACCTATTGTCCTGCCATCATAGGATTTAAAATTTGCACTTACTTAAAAAATTAAAGGTTAGCCAATGAACGAAGCGCCACCAATCGACCCCGCCCAACAACCAGATACCGATGCTGTTTCTTTCGATTTAAAGCATGCCCTATCTTCAATTGTATCCGTGCAAAGTAAAATCCCTGAAAATGGCTTTACCGCCCAAACGTTAGGTACGGAACGAGCAGGGCATGGTATTGTTATTGGCGATCGGGGGCTGATTCTGACCATTGGTTATTTAACCGTCGAAGCTGAAACCATTTGGCTGGTCGATCATACCGGCGCTGCGGTTGCCGGGCACGTTCGGGGTTATGACCAAGAAACCGGCTTTGGCTTGATCCAAGCAATGGGTACATTGAATGCACCAATAATGGAATTGGGAAAATCGTCTGACTTGAGCATTGGCGATGACGTTATTTTGGCCGGTCATGGTGGCCAATCGGGTGCTATCAATGCCCGAGTTGCCGCAAAACAGGAATTTACCGGCTATTGGGAATACTTGCTAAGTGAAGCTATTTTAACTACGCCTCCTCACCCCTTTTGGGGCGGCAGCGCTTTGATTACTGAGACGGGAAAACTCGGTGGTATTGGCTCTTTATTCGTTCAGCAAAATGATGTTGATGGATTGCCATTTGATGGCAACATGGTTGTCCCCATCGATTTATTACCACCCATACTGGATGATTTAATGACCTATGGCCGGGTCAATAAATATGCCCGCCCTTGGCTAGGGATTCTAACGGCTGAAGTATCGAAAAACTTAGTCATTGCAGGCGTCGTTGGTAATGGACCGGGTCAACATGCGGGGCTCGAAGTTGGCGACATTTTGCATGCCATTGACGGACGGCCGATTGAGGATTTAGCAACGTTCTATAGGGAGCTTTGGGGGCTTGGTGATGCTGGAGTGATTGTGATGTTGACCATTTACCGTGATGACAAAGTTTTTGAAGCCAGCGTTCAGTCGGGTGACCGAGACACGTTCATGGTCAAACCCAGCTTCCATTAATTTTAACCATGCTAAAAACACCAACATCAATTCCAATTGAAGGCGGGGATTTATTTCTTTTTGAAAATGTTCTACCGCCTGATAAAAGCGCAGCTACGTTCAACCAGTTGATCACTGATGTTGATTGGCAAAAAGAGACTTTATTTCTATTTGGGCGGCACATTCAAGTGCCCCGCTTGACCGCATGGTATGGTGATGCGGCCTACACCTATTCAGGTGTAAGGCATGAACCCAGAAACTGGGTATCCATTTTAAACGCGTTACGGGATTTAGTTCAAAACAAAACGAATAAACCCTTTAATTCCGTTCTACTGAATCACTACCGAAGTGGCAGCGATAGCATGTCTTGGCATAGTGATAATGAACCAGAGCTTGGTTTAAACCCGACCATTGCATCACTGAGTTTTGGTGGGACCCGGCGGTTTCGATTTCGCAATACATCAGATAAAAAACAAACCCTATCAATTAATTTATCAGATGCCAGCTTGTTGGTCATGGCGGGCCCGCTTCAGCACAATTGGCAACACGCTTTACCAAAAACAAAAAAAATAGTCGCTCCTAGGATCAACCTAACTTTTCGTCATATCAAAACCCTAGGGTCTACACTCTAATTTAAATCTAGAGGGAAAACTGGGCGGCGAAGTTTTGTATAGGTTAGCTCTTTATAATTTCTGGACGTTAATCCACCGCCGCTATCAACAACAATCACTTCCGATGCAATCGGTGCATAAGCTGCTCTGAAGTGGTGTGCAGATTTAACCGCTAAGACATCTTTTTCACTCGGATTGATATTGGCGTGCTCGAAAAAGTTAGTGTCGTAGTTTTGGAAGCGACCACTGGCCATAACAATATCAATGCCGCCGACCCGAATCACAACCGTTGGCCCCATTTGGATTTCCGTTCCGGCCATCATTGGGCCTTTGAGTTTCAACGAGCCATCCGTTATAGCAACGACACGACCCGTAACGGGAATAGGAGCGCCATATTTAGGATCAATTTTGCCACCAATAGCGACCACTACATGGGCCCCTAACCCCTGTCTCACGCAAGTCTGAACCGCAACGGGATCATAGAGCGTGCCAAAGGCTGCATTTTGCAAGTCCGCATCAATCATTGCTTTTAACAAACGCGTGCCGTCGCCATAAGCGCCGCCACCCGGGTTATCGGCAAAATCTGCTAAAACAATAGGGGCTGGGCGTTTATCCACCACCAAAACCCGTTCCATTGCTTCTTCAATCGATATAGGGGCAATCGTAATCCGGTGGCGACTTTGCCAGACTTCCTCAATCAGTTTATCTGCCAACTCTTGAAATTCGGGCGCATTCCCATCCCCGACCACAACACAGGCCGGGCCCGTGTCATGAATATCAACCCAAGGGAATCCGCACGCAATGTTGCTTGACAACACACCGGGCACTGAATGGGTTCCAGTTTTTGCACTTAGCAAAACTTCCGTCATAGGGCCGGGTGTCGTTGTTCGCCCATGATCCAGTCCATCCATCATTTGAGCCCGCGCCATAACCGTTTTAGGTTTAATTTCGCCGTTCAAAGTTCGTTGCATCAACTGCGCAGCTTCATTGGCAATTTCGTACTGATCGATATGCGGGTACGTTCGATAGATCACAATAATATCGGCCAAGGCAGTCATTTGGTCGGTGATATTAGCATGTAAGTCTAGGGTCATTGCGATCGGCACATCCGGGCCAATGACATGCCTGATCCGGTGCAACAACTCGCCTTCCCCATCGTCGACGTGGCTACACACCATAGCCCCATGCAGGGCCAAACAAATGCCATCAAACGGGCCTTGATCTGAAATACTATCCAATATGACGTTCGAAATATGCTCAAAAACATCTTCCGTTACTTTGCCAGATGGGGTTGCATTGGCATAAACAGGAAACACACCTTGCCAATCGAAACGTTCACAAGCATCAATAAAGGCGGCAATTTCAGTCTTTGTCCGACGCATTTTGGTTGTCACTTCATCGCCATAATAAAGCGTTCGAGCTTTATAGGAATCAAGTGTCGTCGGCAACTGACTAAACGTGTTGGTTTCGTGTTTAAATCCAGCAATCAAAACACGCTTTTGCATCTTGTTAGCCTTTCAGCGCATCTAGATTTGGCTTTGGACGTACCAAGTCAGGATTATTTGCCAAATAACGTTCCAATGAATAGGCGGCTTGCAGAACAAATCGGTCAGAACCGTTTGGGCCAGCGATCTGAATACCAAACGGCATGCCTTTATGATCGACACCCAAAGGCAATGAAACAATGGCAGGCGTCGCCATTGTCAAACCATACGCCAAAGCCAGCCAGCGCATGTACGTTGGCATTTTTTCGCCATTGATTTCACTTGCATACCATTGCTGGTGTGGGAACGGTGATACAGATGCAGTTGGGCAAATGATTAAATCTACTTCGTCGAACACATCCATAACATTGTTATAAATTTTCGCTTGTTCCGCATTCGCCCATGCCACATCAGCGGCGCTATATTCAAGCCCCCGGGTTACGTTATCTATAACGTTTGGGTTCAATTGATCCCGGTGGTTCTTTACTCGCTCCCCATGATCACTAATGAAATTAATTCCGCGTGTAATCTCAAACGCGTCATGAACATTGCACAAATCTGGGTCACGATCTTCGGCCATACCAAACACACCACGGAAGCTATTTGTTTTATCAACAAAAACTTTGCGAATGTCATTGTCTACAGGGGCGCAACCCAAATCTGTTGAAATGGCAACCTGTAAAGAACCTAAATCGATTTCAGTTACTGGATTGAGCAGCTCTGTATCCATAGACTTTGAAAACGGATCGCGTATATCGGTGCTTGTTTGGGCCGAAAGCATTAAGGATACATCAGCAACTGTTCGTCCCATGCCACCTTGAACTGAATACGGACTTAAACCTACGGTTCGTTTGGGCACTGGAACAACGCCCGGCGATGGACGGAAACCAACAACGCCACAATATCCAGCGGGCGTGCGCAAGCTTCCGCCGTAATCAGAACCACTGGCTAATGAAACCATACCCGTTGCCAATGCAGCCGCGGAACCACCTGATGATCCAGCCGGAGTAAGATCCGTATTAAACGGATTTCCCGTTGCCCCATAAACGGTGTTGCGGGTATTAGCACCAGCGCCAAATTCAGGAGTGTTTGTTTTTGCCAAAATTATAGCGCCTTCTTCACGGACGTTTTCAACAGACAAATCATCAGTTTCAGGAACGTAGTTTTCATATAACATCGATCCATAAGTTGTTCGCAAACCGGCTGTTGCTTCCAAATCTTTAATTCCGACTGGAAGCCCGTGAAGCAGACCTAGATCTTCGCCATCCATAACCGCTTGTTCAGCAAACTTGGCCTCAGCGCGGGCGTTATCAACGTCCATAGCAACAATTGCATTTACTCGGCCATTAACGTCTTCGATCCGCTTCAACGTGCTTTCTAAAAGCTCGACAGGTGAAATTTCTTTGGTCCCAATACGCCGGCGCTGTTCAACAGCATCCATATCACATAATGACATTTTTTTATTACTTCCTTAGGTCATGGTTAATTGGGTAATTTGACAGCATATAACTCGCCGCCAGCTGCCCAGTTTTCATTCTTAATTTCGTCAATAATAACATTTACGGATGCTTCACCAGCTCCGGCAACACCGACCATTCTGCGTTTAAAGCCTTAATCAGCTCCCACTTTTTTTCAACTGTACTACCTTCAAACATTTCAATCCTAATGATCGACATAACTTGGTCCTTTATTCATGTAATTGACATTCAACTACACCCGAACCAGTAAGAACAGGCGTTGGTCGAATATGCTCACATTTATCCAACTTTTTGACACACCTAGAATGAAAAGTACAACCCCCCGGTGGATTAATTGGATTGGGATATTACGCACCCAGATGAGCGTTTGGCAATCCTAATGCAGTATCTGGCGTAAGAATGGAATTCAATAAAGCCTGCGTATAGCAATGTTTGCACTTGGCCTTTCCAAACCTGAACCCGTAGCACTTTATAAGGATTGAATTTCACATATGCTTTAATACTAATTTTTTAAACACCCAACAACAGATTCTGAATTTTCGCGTTCACGGTAGCCAAACAAATGGATCTCGAAGCCATCAGAATACCCCGCTTCAGTCAAATATTTTGTCTAATGCAGGGACATAGCTATATTAAGGAACACCTTGAGTGCAGCCGAGTTGGCTTGGGAAGCAGGCTTAATGAATTACAACGGATGAGCCACCGAATAATTAACGCGAAATTGTTGCGGGGTCAATGACATGGGCAATCACCAATAGGACCTTTTCATTTTTGAGCAGTTATCCCTTGGCCTGGTCCGCCCGGTCCATCGCAATATAATTTTTTAGCATTGTAGGCGCATTCACAACGTGAGCCGCATCCATGCTTTTTAAGCCTTGGGCTTTTATCGTTCCTAATTCCCGAAGTCCAATCAACGCCACCGGTCAGCAGCTCTACCATTTGCGTTTTCGTATCACCAATTGTTCCGAACACAAGCTTGCCAATCAATAGTTTACCTTTCAGGGTTCCTTCCATGTGATCCTTATTGATTTCCATGATCATGGAATCACATGGAACAGCCTTTGTTATTTTGTATGGGCCCGTGCCAATGAGTTTAACTGTTGCGTAAATTAACGTTTCTTCGGCATCTTCTTTAGCTGTTGGCCGAATTTCAGATGACAAAATGGCATTTGGTCC
>CALJEW010000217.1 GCA_938074585.1 uncultured Rhodospirillales bacterium
CTCATAACACCCTCTGGCCTCTGGCCTAAAATATGATTTTACTAATTGGCACTTAATTTATAATCAAGCGAGAGAAACGAACATGATAGCCACCGCATCAACACTAAAAGTCACTTTCTACCCCAAAAAGCTTATTGCTCAAATGCGGACCAGCATCCTAACTTTAACGCTCGCATCCCTTATTGCACTACCAGCGCAAACCGCCCAAGCACAATCGTCCAGTTGTATGCCACAAAAAGGACTGTTTGGAAATTACCAAAGCGATCGAAATAAGAAAACACCAACAGATATTCCGTTTCTCCAAGCATCTGGCGAAGAAACAACGCTGGCTGATTATGCTGGGAAAGGGCTGATTGTAAATTTTTGGGCCACTTGGTGCGCGCCTTGTGTTCGTGAAATGCCACAGTTGAACCGCCTAAGTGCGTTTGTCCGCAACAATAACATTGAAGTTCTTACTATCTCAGAGGACTTAAAAGGCTTAACGTCTGCGCCGAAGTTTTATAAAACACACAATTTAAACGACCTTCCTGTTTTGGTCGATAAAAAGGGTAAGCTCATGCGGGCCTTTGCTGCACCGGGACTTCCTTTAACAGTGCTGATTAACCAGCACGGCCAAGAAGTTGGGCGCGTTGTTGGTTTGGCAGAATGGGATTCTGTGGAAATTGTTGATTTTGTTCGAAATTGCTTATCTAAAAAAGATTCTTAATCAGAGTTCTTTTGCAATAACCTGCGCAATTCCCCTATTTCCTGCTCAACCGTATCCAGCTTTTCTTCAATAAGGCTGCTTTCTGTTATTAGCTCATTTGAAACCTGACGGTGCTGGGATTGCATCGAATCGACGATAACGCCGATAAATAGGTTTATGACTGCAAAGCTGGTCAGTAAAATAAAAGGGACGAAGAACACCCATGCATAGGGATAAAGCTTCATAATAGGGCGCACGATCCCCATCGACCAACTTTCCAATGTCATGATTTGAAATAGCGAATACATAGAACGCCCGATATGTCCAAACCAAACGGGAAAATCTTGCCCGAACAAGTTGGTTGCTAAAACAGCGCTCACATAGAAAATCAACAGTATCAGAGCAACAATCGATAGCATGCCGGGGATTGCCACTATGAACGCCTGAACAACGGTGCGCATTTGTGGCACCATGGAAAGCAAGCGAAGGACCCGCAATATTCTTAAAGCACGAACCACCGCAAAAGGACCTGAGGCAGGAATGAGGGCAATACTGACAACAAGGAAATCAAAAACATTCCAGCCATTTTTAAAAAACCCAAGCCCCCGGTAAACCATTTTTATAGAAATTTCAATAATGAACACAACCAAAATAACAGTATCCAAAAGACTCAAAAGGTTGCCATAACTCAGGACAACAGACGGTGATGTTTCGAGACCCAGAACAATTGCGTTAATCAAGATTAACCCTGTTATAGAAATCTGCACCTTATCTGATTCAATAAAAATCCCAATGCGGTCTCTCATGCTCATTCAAAAGTCTCCAATTTTAAATTATGTGGCTGTGAGTATTTCAGATGCGTACATAGCCCTAAAAAGGCTCTTTTCCAACCATTGATGGTACGGCTTTTATACTGACATTGTTACCACATCTAAAATCAGGGTTTCCTGTAACGGCAAACAGCGGTTAATATGACGCATGATCAAGATATCTCATATATCGTTCGCGCTTATGGCGTTGACCGGATGCACAGAAGACGTCACCAATTGGCAACAACCAGGTCTAACAGAAGCTCAGTGGGCTGATGATAGTAAGAAATGTCTTAGTTGGTCACGCCGACAAGCCGAAAAAGACATGGAGAGTGGCTCTGGTTTGATGAACCACAATGGCACGGACAACAGTTTCAGGCAGTTTATGAGCAGCTACGACACCGGACGCTCTCAAAAAAAGCTTATGAAATTATGCCTGCGTCAGCATGGATATAGCCCCACCCCAGAAAATTCAGAGAAATAAAAAGGGTGGTTCTTTAAAGAACCACCCTTTAAGTAACAAAGTCAGCAAATAAATTAAGCCGCGATACGAATATCGTCTTGCTTTGGAGCGACGGTTGTCTGTGTTGTAGACTTTTTCATGAATTCAATATTCTCAGCAACCGGCTGAAGTGGCTCACTCGTCAAAGTGCCTTTGAGAACACCTTCAATGTCACCACGTGTCAGGCCAATATCAGCGAGTGCGCGATCATCCATTGAATAAAGCTGGCCCATAACACGATTATTTTCAGCTTTTGAACGCACCCAGCTTGATATACCTGCAAATGCGTTGCCAACAGCATTTCCAATAGAGTTCATAATTGAACAAAAAGCCTGCGCACGAAGCTTGTGAGCTTCCATTTCAGCCTTCAATACATACCGGTCATTAAAATCAAATTCGATTGTTGAGATAACGGCTTCTGTTTCTGAGAAGAAAGACTTTTTCATAATGGACATCCTATTATTCTTTTTAGACCGACGGACGGCGATGTACCCCAACGGTGCTTCGCTTCGTGATCTTGTTTACAAGCAAGAACATAAGGGTTTTGATTCATATAAAAACACCTAATGTCGCACCGCAGCAATGCGTTTGACGCATAGCTCAAATTCCTTGCCAGCGCTCGCTCTAATACGTAGATTTGGTAGATGAATGAAATCACCAAGAATTTAAATAAGCTGCTCCAAGACTCTGGCTCATCTTATAACGCAACATCGGTTGAAGCCTTGATTCAAGGTATTGCAGCAGCGCCCATAGCCATTGATGATGAATGGCTAACACTTGTTAGTGAAGCGCCATCAGTAGGTTTAAAGGCGGCGCTTCTATCGATGCTCGATGAAGCCGCCAGTTCCAACTGCGGTTTAGATGGTGAGCGCACACAAGCAAATCGAATAGCAGCCCTAAGAAAACAAATGAGCGAGCAACAAGTTGATGGGTTTATTGTGCCACGTTGCGATGCTCATCAAGGCGAATACGTATCGCTCAATTCAGAGCGCCTTGCTTGGTTGACGGGTTTTACGGGTTCAGCCGGCATGGCGATTGTCTTAAAACAAAAAGCGGCCGTTTTTGTCGATGGACGCTACACTTTACAAGCCCAAGCCGAAGTTGACGAGACACTTTTTGAAATTTGCCCTATGGCAGACCTGCCTGCAACAGATTGGGCAGGCCGCGCATTGTTACCTGACCACAGACTGGCTTACGACCCTTGGCTCCTTACGCCTGTGCAAGTAACCCGTTTCCAATCTGCAGCCAAGAAGGCCGGGGCAGAACTGGTTCCCGTATCAATAAATTTAGTAGATCAAGTCTGGTCAGACCGTCCCCAAGATCCCATTTCTCCGATCCGCGTTCAAACAACGCCGTTCAACGGTCAATCCTCTGCTGATAAACGGATGAAGATTGGCAACGGTTTAGCAAATAAAGATGCCGATGCTGTGTTTCTATCAGCACCGGATTCTATCGCCTGGCTGTTCAATATTCGTGGTGCCGATGTTCCGTTCACTCCCTTTGCTCTTTCCTTCGCCTTATTAAAAGCGGACGGAACAGCCTGTTGGTTTGTTGATCAAAGAAAACTTATGAGCGATGTCGAGAACCATTTAGGCAACGGCGTAACGATTTGCGCCCCTGATCAATTAGAGACTGCACTTGAAAAATTAGGTTCTGAGAAGGCGACGGTATACGCAAGCCCCTCTGAACATCCTGCCTGGGTTTTTCAAAAACTTGAAAAATCAGGGGCCAAAATCAGTGTTGGTACGGATCCTTGCCAACTAATCAAAGCCATTAAGAACCAAATTGAAATCAGCGGTATTCGAAATGCCCATTTGCGGGACGGTGCAGCAGTTTGTAAATTTTTGGCATGGATAGATCAAAACGCACCCGATGGATCAGTCAGTGAATTAAGTGCGTCTGATACATTAGAAAAGTTTAGAAGCCAAAACGACCTGTTCAGAGGCCTAAGCTTCCCAACCATTGCAGGAGCCGGCTCGAACGGTGCGGTTGTACATTACCGTGTGAGTGAAAAAACCAATCGACTGCTCGATCAAAACTCATTATTTCTAGTTGATTCAGGAGCCCAATATACAGACGGCACCACAGACATCACGCGAACAATGGCCATTGGTATCCCCACCCCCGAAATGCGCCAAAACTTCACGTTGGTCTTAAAAGGCCACATTGCTTTAGCCCAAGTAAAATTCCCAAAAGGCACAACAGGATCGCAGCTCGACATTCTTGCCCGATCCCATTTATGGAACGCTGGATTGGATTATGACCATGGAACAGGGCACGGTGTTGGTGCCCACTTATCCGTACATGAAGGCCCACAACGCATATCAAAAGTGCCAAGCTCCGTTGCTCTTCAGCCGGGAATGGTCATATCCAATGAGCCTGGGTATTACAAAGAAGGGGCATATGGAATTCGCATCGAAAACTTAATTTGTGTTGGCAGCCTGAATAAAGATGCGGGCACTGAGCGCCCAATGATGAACTTTGAAACACTGACCTATGCCCCTATTGATAAACGATTAGTAGACTTAGAAATACTAAATGAAAATGAGGTTTCTTGGCTCAATTCATATCACGCTCAGGTTTTTGAAAAAATATCTCCACAGCTTGAAGGCTCTGATTTAATCTGGCTAAAAGAAGCCACTTCAGGATTAATGGTGTAAAGGGTTATTCAGCGCCAATTAATTTTGTTAAAAATTTGCGAACAACCAACGGTAATGCGCTGACTTCCCTCACACCAATGTATAACGTGCGTGTTGCCCATGGATCGCTCAGTGGGATAACGCTTAAACGCCCGCCTCTCGTTGGGTTTGGAGCGACACCATCTGGCAATACTGCAATACCAAGGCCGCTTTCCACCATCCGGCGGACACCATCGAAACTTGTCACTTGGATAGAAAATGGTATCGTTTCCTCAAGCTCTGCCGCTTGGGTAATCAATTGCCCAAGTAGGGAGCTCCCCGGTTGCATACCAACATGTTCGAATTGCAAAGTTTCAAAAAACTGGATTGTGTTTTTAGAGGCCAACGGGTGGTCCGACGGCGCGATAACAATCAAGCGGTCTTGGCGGTATACAAAGACTTCTAGGTCTTGAGAATTTGTAGCTTCTGAAAAAATAGCAATATCGGCAAGCCCTTCACGCACATTGTGGACGCAGCGCTCGCTAGTTTCTTCACGTAAGGCAATCCGTACATCTGGGAAGTCAGCCTTAAACGTTGATAAATCCTCAGGTAAAAACTGAGCAATGGAAGATGAGTTTGCGACAATTCGCACATGACCGCGGACGCCATCTGCAAACTCACTCATTTCAGCTTCCATCTGGCCCATTAATCGGACAAGGTTTCTGGCGTGCCGAACCAATGCATCCCCAGCGGCAGTCGGCTCGACGCCTTTGGTTTTTCGGTACAGCAAAGGTGTGTTTAGCCTATGCTCCAATACCGAAATGCGTCGGCTAATTGCAGACGGTGCAATGGCATTAACCTCTGCTGCAGCCGCAATCGAACCTTCATCAACAGCGCTTAAAAATAAATGTAATGTTGTCAGATCGAAGCGCATCCCCATTACCTTACATCATCCACATATTCTTTTTCTGGGTAATGAGCGAACATGCCCACCGGTATCTACATCGGGAAAAGCATCAATCAATGCTGCCACGTCCAATAGTTTTTCTAAATCAATTCCTGTTGCAACACCCATATTTTCAAAAGTGAAAACCAAATCTTCACTGGCTGTATTTCCTGAAGCGCCCGGTGCAAAAGGGCACCCCCCCAAACCTGCGGCAGCCGCATCAAACACCCGCACACCCGCATCATATGCATAAAGTGCGTTAGCAACACCAAGCCCATAAGTATCGTGTCCATGAAAAGCCCAACCGATATCCTTATTTGATTTATACTGTTCAATTACTTGCGAGCAAAACGATGCCACATGATCAGGGAATGCCCGCCCCGTCGTATCACACAAACCAAATTCAATGGGGAAATCCAAATCAACCGCTTGGGCAATAATATCTTGCACCGTTTGTTCCAGAACACGGCCTTCAAACGGACAATCAAAAACCGTAGCTATGTTGAAGCGCAGCATAAAACCCTCAACGCATTTTCCCATATCAACGATTTTTTCTAACTCACCAAAGGAGTTGGACACGGATCGTTTGACGTTACTTTGGTTATGAGTTTCCGAAGCGGAAAGAACAAAAACTAAATCTGAAACTCCAGCTTCAATTGCATTTTTAGCGCCAATTGCATTAGGCACCAAAGTGCTTAAACGAACATCAGATAACCCAGATAAGGCAGCGTGGACATCTTTTGTATCTGCCATTTGCGGAATTGCTTTTGGGCTAACAAAAGAACCAACTTCAATGCGTTTGAAATTTGCTGCAGCCAAAGCCTTGGATACTTCAATTTTGGACACGGTAGGTATAGGTGCCTTAACAGCTTGGAACCCATCGCGCGGTGCAACGTCAACTATTTGTATCTCTTGTTTCTTGTTCATATTACGCCCTCAGCTCTCAAAGCTTCAATTTGTTCAGTTTCTATTTTTAATACATCCCGTAACACACTATCCGTATGCGCGCCCACATCTGGACCCGGCCATGCAACACCGCCGGGGTTGTCGCCAGACATTTTCGGAACTACACCGGGGTGTAATACGTCACCAAAATTAGGATCATTCACATTAAGAATCATATCGCGATTGATGAACTGCACATCATTAGCGCAGTCTTCAATTGTGTAAATCAATGTTGATGGAATATCTGCCTCAGCCAATTTTTTTGCAGCAATAACGGCATCCATAGTTACCGTCCACTGACCAATTGCGGTATCTAATATATCCATATATTTAACCCGTCCGGGGTTATCAGCAAAACGGTCATCTGAATCTAAATCAGGGCGTTCGATTAATTTCATCAGTCGTGAAAACAATAAATCTGAATTAGCACCAACAAGAACCCAGCGCTCATCTGCTGTCGGATATGCGCTTGAAGGGGCGCTGGTCGGTAAAGTAGCACCCGTTGGTTGGCGAATTTCACCTAATTTACCGTATTCTGGTAATGCGCCTTCTAACAGGGAAAACACAGATTCTGTCAAAGCAACGTCGGCTGAACGCGTTGGTTGGTCGGGGTTTGATTTATGTTCTAGTAAAGCAGACATCAATCCAATAGCCGCATAAAGACCAGCAACCATATCGCCTAAGCTAATGCCTACGCGGGCCGGTGGTAACGATGTCATCCCTTCCGGAAACCCGGTTAAATGCCTCAGCCCGCCAATCGCTTCTCCAATAACACCAAAAGCAGCTCTGTCACGCCCCGGCCCCGTTTGGCCATATCCTGAAATGTGAACAACAGCACAGGCTGAATTAATTTCAGAGATAACATCCGGACCAAGGCCCCATCGTTCCAATTGCCCCGGCCGGAAGTTTTCAACAACCCCATCGCATTGGGCAACCAGTTGCTTCGCAAGTTCAAGTCCTTTGGGGGTCTTTAAATTTAGCGTTACAGACTTTTTGTTGCGTCCATGAACCGACCACCAAAGGCTTTTCCCATTAACCATTTTACCCCATGAACGAACAGGGTCACCCTTACCCGGGCTTTCTATTTTAATAATTTCAGCCCCTAAATCAGCTAAAATACGGGTACAAAAAGGGGCCGCAACAAAGTGCCCTAGTTCAAGTATACGCAAGCCACTTAAAGGTCCCTTATTGATCTTTAATGTCACTTCACTCACCTTATTCTGGATCTACATAGTTCGACACTTCTAACAAATTGCCATCAGGGTCACGGAAATAAATTGAACTCAATTGGCCCGTCGCCCCTGTTTTAGGAACGGGACCCAATTCAACGTCAACATTTTCAGCCTTTAAATGGGCAATAACATCGACAATCAGGGTTTCTGTAATCATACAAAAATCGCCTGATCCAGGCGTAGGGGCTTTGGCTTTTTCAGGATATGGTTTCGCTGCTGGGTGGAGATTAATTTTCTGCAACCCGAACGCAAGCCCCCGGCGACCTCCTGCAAATGTAATAGGTTTCATAGCCAAGACACGGCTATAAAATTCTATGGTCGCATCAACGGATGCAACCGTTAGCACAATATGATCAATACGGTCTATTTTCATAAAACTTCTCCGTGGTCTTCGTGTCAAAGAATATAGAGAAAATAGAAGGTTTTATTAATAAAAGAAAATAACCATTCACCATCCATAGCATCTCATTATGAGATGGATATCACTTTATCACACCAAATTCAAGATGCCTTACGGTTGGTATTTCCAACTTCATATAAAAAAACATGGCTTGCATACATATCGTCAGCTTTTTTTTCATCTACAGGTCGCCAGCCCCGGAACGCAAATGTATTTGATACAACCAATGCTCCCAGTGCTAATTCTTCTTCAAGTTTTATGCGTAATTGGTCCATCGGCTTTGGCAACAAATAACAAAGTACTAAGACACCATTAGATAAATCTCGATTTAAGAAGTTTGATAATGTAAAATGAAGGTTATTTTGCGGCTGAAAGCTTTTGCGAAGCCGGGCGTATAACCAAGGTAACAAGGATATTTCATAGCCAACAACTGTCGTTTCTGGATATTTTTTTGCCACAGCGAAAGCCAATCCTCCCCAACCTGAACCCAGCTCATAGATAACACTTTGAGGGTCACACGTAAGGTGCTCGGGCAATAGAGCGAGGAGGGCTTTCTGCATACGCCGTGATGTTGGAACAGGCGATGCTCCCGTCCTTAACGTTGGAATGAATACCAAGGCAATAACAAAAAGTGCCAGCCCTAATGTAAGAAGTTCCATAGTCACCGCATTTATCCAGTTAAGATCAAAGTTAAACAGTACATTTTTTTCACAAGATTGGGCAATCGCTGTATTGCAGATCCTCCAAATAATAAGCATACTTTACGACAGAATAAATCAGTCTTCTTATTAATTTGTGAGCTTTGTCTATTGCCTTATTTAAAAAAGGAAAAACCGCGCGCACCACTCCCT
Source organism: uncultured Rhodospirillales bacterium (assembly GCA_938074585.1). Taxonomy (GTDB): domain Bacteria; phylum Pseudomonadota; class Alphaproteobacteria; order Rhodospirillales; family Casp-alpha2; genus JABMNT01. The sequence continues at coordinate 8,989 of CALJEW010000217.1, forward strand.
TAAACGCTTAATACAACATGGAAATGT
>CALJEW010000218.1 GCA_938074585.1 uncultured Rhodospirillales bacterium
GAGTGAAATGGCGGCTGAAGGAAGAAAACTGCTTGAGGATGCAAAAGTAAAATTTGGCTCTCTTGATACAGTGTTCGAATTGGATATGTCCTATTTAGGGCAAACCCATACCGTCGATGTTGCTTTACCTGTTGAATTTAAAAACGGTGTTATTTTTGTTTCTGTTAAATTAATCGAAGAAAGTTTTATCGCCAGATATGCGCAGGTTTATGGCCGTCCATTGGAAGGTATTCCTGTTCGGGTTCTTAATCTTCGGGTTTCCGTTATTGGTCGTCGATCAAAATTTGATTTGCAGCTTTTAGCGCCTAAAGGTGACAACAGCATTAAAGATGCTGTGCTTGGGTACCGGGATGTTTGGGTCGATGGTGGTTGGCATCAAGCAACTCGGTATGAGCGATTGGTGCTGCCTGTTGATGCTGAAATTTCCGGCCCAGCGTTATTAGAACAGCCCGACACAACCATTTTTATCGAGCCTCATTTGGTTGGTACCGTCGATAGTTATGGCAATCTTATTATTACCCGTCAGGAATAGGTGAGACGCATGATTCAATTTGATCCGAAGCGAACTGGTTTTGTTATTTGTGATATGCAAAATGATTTTGTTCACCCCGAAGGGGCATATGCACGAGCCGGACAAAAGTCAGCCGCCATTGCTGCTCTTCCTCCTCGTCAGAAAACGGTTGCGGATGCTGCTCGGAAAGTGGGGGCATGGGTTATTTCAACGCACTTTACTTTGGTTCCGGGCAAGGGGGGAGAACCTTTTGTTTCAGCACATCTTCACAAAAAGCGTCCCTTTCTCGGGAAAGGAGATTTCGTTCCGGGTAGCTTTGGTCAGGACTTGATTGAAGAACTCCAACCGGCAGATATGAAGGTCGAAAAAGTAGCTTTTTCAGCCTTTTTCATGAGCCGCCTAGAATGGGTTTTGCGCCGCGCTGATTTGGAAACACTTTTGTTTTGTGGCATCGTCACTAATGGTGGCGTTGCTTCAACCGTTCGCGATGCACATGTTCGGGATTTCAAGTGCATTGTCTTAGAAGATGGATGTGCCGCTTTTGGTGAAGACGACCATACGTCGACCATCAGCTCCCTTTCAACAATCGCAACAATTGCCACCTGCGCTGATGCTGTGGCTGCATTCGAAGGATAACAAATGGCAGTTTTTTCATCTGAAGGCATTGAGTTTGAAACATTAGTCCCTGTTGTTGTCATCGGCGCAGGCGCGTGTGGTATGACGGCGGCACTTACTGTGGCTGATGCGGGGGTTGAGGTTCTTGTTCTTGAACGGGATTCAGTCCCCCAAGGCTCAACCGCTTTATCATCGGGGATGATCCCTGCCTGTGAAACACATATTCAGAAAGCTCAAGGTGTCAAAGATACCGTTGATGCTATGACCACTGACATTCTCAGCAAAGCCCACAATGCAACCGATGCTGACATGGTCAAAGTCCTGTGCCAAGAATCTGGCCCGGCGATCAACTGGTTGACGGAAACACATGGTGTTGAGCTTGCCTTGGTTGACGGATTTTTATATCCGAACCACAGCTATTTACGCATGCACGCTCCCGCATCTAGAACCGGTGCTGATTTGATTGGCTCGATGACACAAGCTGTCGAGCGGGCAGGAGTTGATCTTTTAACCGATTCAACAGTTACTGATTTGTTTGCGGATACAACAGGGCATATTTCTGGAATTCGTTTCACAAGACCAGACGGAACCATTGAGTTGCTGGGATGTTCGGCTCTGATACTTGCGTGTAACGGATTTGGTGGTAACCCAGAAATGGTCAAACAGTTAATCCCAGATATGGCAGACGCTAATTATTTTGGTCACACGGGAAACCAAGGCGAAGCTATTCAATGGGGTGAAGCGCTGGGTGCTGCTATGGCTGATTTAGGGTCCTATCAAGGTCACGGTTCCGTTGCTCATCCACATGGAATTTTGATCAGTTGGGCGCTTATGATGAACGGTGGGATTCAAGTTAATATTCATGGGCAGCGATTCTCGAACGAGCATCAAGGGTATTCTGAACAAGGGCGACGGGTCATCGCAGAACCAGAATCCATTGCTTGGAATATTCTAGATGCCCGGCTTTATAAAATGGGCCAAGGCTTTGAAGATTTCCGCCAAGCGGTATCAGCTGGTGCTCTTATCAAAGCCGATACGCTTTCAGAACTTGCGAATAAATGTGGCTTACCTGAAGACAGTTTAGCTGCAACGTTGAGCGAAAATTCTGAATTGTCATCGGGGCAAGGCACAGATTCCTTTGGACGTGACTTTACATCTAAACCACACTTACAGCCGCCTTATTATGCAGTAAAAGTAACGGGGTCGTTATTTCATACGCAAGGAGGATTAGTGGTTGATTCTAATGCGCGTGTTTTGCGCCCAGACAACTCTCCATTGCCTAATCTATATGCGGGTGGGGGCGCTGCGCGGGGTATTTCTGGCCCATCCGACTGGGGGTATCTATCTGGTAACGGGCTTCTAACTGCGGTTGCTCTGGGGCGCATTGCAGGGTGTT
>CALJEW010000219.1 GCA_938074585.1 uncultured Rhodospirillales bacterium
CAACTGCTTTGTTGGCGGTTGAAATAACAACAATATCGCCAACCCGGTCGTTAGGTAGCTGGTATCGGTTACACGCATCCGCATTGGTTAGGGCAACTTCAATGCCGTCAATGGCTTCTAAATCGTCGCAGATTTTTTCAATGTCGGAACCGTCTGGAAGATATGCTGTTGCATATCCACCCAAAGCGCCATGATGAACAACGTATGGGTCGGTGATTGGTAAGATGACCCGCGCAGCACCAGCACCCAACATGTCATCCATAATGGGTTGTAAATAAACCACATCCGGATCACCCTCCTTATTATGCATATCGGCCATGCCGTGATCAGCCGTGAGGGCAACCGTGGCACCCATGGCATCTAACTGAGCCCAATAGCTGTCCATCATCGCATAAAAGTCATTAGCAACAGAAGAGCCGGGGGCGTGTTTGTGTTGGATGTAATCTGTAGTCGATAGGTACATTAAATCAGGTTTGTTGCGTTCCATCAGTTTGACGCCCGCATCAAAAATGAACTCGCTCAACTCGGCGGAATATACTGACGGGATTGGGCGGTTGACAATGCTTTGGGCATTGTCAATGCCATGTTCTGCAGTGGTTGTTTGATCCGCACATTCAGAGCTGAAACAGATTGCCCGGCCACTTGAGTAATCCAAGCCATGGCCTAACATTTTACGCAATTTATCTTTAGCTGTGATGATGGTGATTTTCGCACCCGCTTCAAAAAATGATTGAAAAATTGTTCCTGTACGCATTAACCTAGGGTCATTCATCATGACTTCAGCATCGTTTTCAGTGTCGTAAAAGAAATTACCACAAATGCCATGAACCGCAGGCGGCTGGCCTGTGATAATCGACATGTTGTTGGGGTTTGTGAATGCAGGAATCACACAATGTGCCCGCAAATCCGTACCATTTTTAACAATGCTTTCCGCAAATGGCATTCGCCCCGCTTTTATGGCTTCTTCAATATAGGCCGGTTCCGAGCCATCGATGCACACAACCACCACAGGGTTTTTCGGCCATGCATAGTTACGGCCATTAATCATTAGTGGAATATTTCGATCAGTCATAGAATTCGTTTCCATTTATTTGAGTAAATTTGACTTAATTTTGGTCCAGATACTAAGCCGCTTTTGCTGTGCCATTTGCAACACCCATTTTATCGATGGTTTTTTGCACGGCTGCAAGCGCGCCTTTCATTTCTGCTTCCCCCAAGTCACCAATGCAGCCAATGCGAAATGAGGGAGCTACTGTCAATTTGCCCGGATAAATGATGTAGCCCATATCTTTTAATTGATCATAAAAAGATTGGAAATCAAAAGCCGGGTCTGAAGGCATTTTGAAGGTGACTATGATCGGGGCCTGCAACTCATCAGGCAACAAAGTCTCGAACCCCATTTCGCGCATGCCATCAACCAAAATTTGGCGGTTATTGGAATAACGCTTGTTGCGCCCAGCAACGCCGCCGGCTTCAACAAATTGGCTGATCGACGCATCAAAGGCGACAATGACGTGGGTTGGTGGGGTGAATCGCCATTGGTCTGTTTTTTCCATAGTTACCCACTGCTCATACATATCGAGGCTCAACGAGTGGGCGTTGCCTTTGCATCGCTCAAGCGCGGATTGGCGAATAATAGAAAAGCCCATACCCGGAACGCCCTCTAAGCATTTATTAGATGACGCCATAACCGCATCAAACTGAACGTTTCTAGCGCTTAATGGGATAGCACCAAAAGCACTCATGGCATCGACAAGCAAGCTGCGGTCATGTTTAGCAACAATTTCGGCCACCCGTTCAATCGGATTGATAATCCCAGATGTTGTTTCGCAATGAACAACAAGTACATGGGTGATGGCGCTGTCAGCCTTTAGCGTGGCATCAAGATCGGTTAAGGAGGGCTGGGTGTCTTCTGGTGTTTCTAGAGCCATATAAGCTCGGTCCATGTAATCGAGCATTTTTGTCATACGTTGACCATACGCACCATTTATCAAAATCAATGCTTTGCCGTCGCGGGGTAATAAGGTTGCAATTGTTGCTTCGACTGCAAAGGTTCCGCTTCCTTGCATGGGCACGCAAACGTGTGTGTCTTGCGCTTCGGCAATGGCCAAAATCTCAGACCGCATGCGGCGATTTGTTTCAATAAAGTTGGCATCGCGTGAGCCCCAATCATGAAGCATCGCTTGTTTGGTTTTTAAAGATGTGGTCAATGGACCAGGGGTTAACAACCAAGGGTCGTGGGGCAAAGTTGTCATAGGTAATGGCTTTCATGATGAGTGATCATATTTAATAATTTTATTATCGGTCATAACCAGTCATTAATCCACATAAAAACACATGAAATTGAATATTTCTTTGGATTTATCATTAACGTGGGATGCTGAGTTTGAAATAGGGGGCATACATATTGATATTTTCTAATGGAGGGATCCATTATGAAGAATAGGATGTTAAACGGTGCTGAGGTGGGTGACTAAGGATTTGGAATATTTGCATCATGGAGACCAACCCCTAATTGATGCGTCTATTTTGACCCAGTGGAGTTGGCTCAAAATTCACAACCGCTTGAACCAAAGATCGATTGAGAACTTCTGTGCCATAGAGTTAAATGGAACTCGTAATAAATTTAGGAGTTCTATATGACTGGTCCTTTGAGCGGTGTGCGCGTTATTGATTTAACATCGATGATATCTGGCCCGTTGGCGGCACTGACCTTGGCAGATCAAGGGGCTGATGTGATTAAAGTTGAAGCACCCGGTGGTGGTGATTTTGTCCGTCAATTAGCGACCCGTCGTAATGGCTGTTCTGCATCGTTCGTCAACAACAACCGCAACAAACGGTCCGTCATTCTGGATTTGAAAAGCGAAGAGGGCTTGGCCGCGTTTAAGAAACTGATTTTGGATGCCGATGTGGTCATTCAAAATTTCCGACCGGGCGTTGCAACTCGCATCGGCATTGGCGAGGAAGTTTTGCGCCCCTTAAACCCCCGCCTTATTTACGTATCAATCGCCGGTTTTGGCTTCGAAGGTCCCTACGCACAAAAGCCGGTGTTTGACCCATTGATCCAAGCGCTTACAGGTTTAACAACAGTTCAGGCCGGGTCAGATGAAGTGCGCCCCCGTTTGATTCGAACCATATTGCCCGATAAACTAACAGGTATTCAGGCTTCACAAGCGATTACCGCAGCCTTATTTTCGCGCGAACGTAATGGCGAAGGCCAGCACATAAAAATTTCCATGCTTGATACGATCATTTCGTTCATGTGGGGGTCAGATATGGGCGGGCACACGTTCGTTGGTGATGAAGTTAAAACAGAAACAGCCCAATCTTTTATCGATCTTATCTACGAGACAAAGGACGGACACATTAGCGTTGCCGCCATGCATGATAAACAATGGCGTGCTTTATCCGCAGCACTTGAACGGCCAGATTTTTTGACCGACCCCCGTTTCATAACGCCAGAACTGCGTGAGATTTATAAAGATGATCGATTGAACTTAACGCAGGAAGTCTTGATCACACGAACAACGGCTGAGCTTTTAGAAGTGCTTGAAGCAGGTGATGTTCCGTGTGCGCCGGTTTTAACTCGCACCGAAATGCGCGAGCACCCGCAAGTCAAAGCCAACAAAATCATCATTGAAATCGACCACCCTATCGCCGGTCGCTTGCGCCAATCCCGTCCGCCCGCACAGTTCTCAGGAACTCCAACTGAAATGCGCTTTACGGCTCCTGCATATGGGGCTGATACTTCTGTTGTTTTATCTGAAGCTGGATTCACCGATGATCAAATAGCCGTTTTACTTGGTTCTGGAGTTGCCATCCAAAGTACGGTTGAGGAAAACAAAAATGATTGATTTTTATTACGCACCGACGCCCAACGGCTGGAAAGTTGCAATCATGCTCGAAGAATTAGAGCTTGAATATACAACTCACCTAATGAGATTAGGCGATGGGGATCAGTTCAAATCAGCCTTTATGGCAATCAGCCCGAATGCAAAAATGCCTGCTATCATCGATCATGATCCGCCCAAGTCTTATGGTACTAATTCGGTCAGTGTGTTCGAGTCGGGCGCGATCATGCTGTATTTAGCGGATAAATTCAAACGGTTCATACCAACAGATCCGTTGGGCAGGAAAGAAGCAATGGAGTGGATGTTTTGGCAAGTTGGCAACCAAGGCCCCATGGCTGGGCAGTTAAGCCACTTCGTTAATTACGCCCCTAAAGACCAGCAAGACTATGGCCGTAAACGCTATGGTGGGGAATATGAACGGAACCTGGCGGTACTGGAAAAGCGCTTGGGTGGCCAAGATTATATTCTTGGCGATTATTCCATCTGTGACATGATCGTCTTTCCGTGGGCGTTTATTGCAAAGCCTTTAAGCGCATCGCTAGATCTATTCCCCAATGTTGCCGCATGGCGTGGTCACATCAAACAACGAACAGCGGTTATGAAAGCCATCAATTTATGTAAAGCCGATCAAAATCTTGGCAAAACAAACGTCAGCAACAATAAAATTTTGTACAATCAATCTGCAGTTCATATTTTAGGGAGCGGAAATAAGGAGTGATATTAGTTTTAATTTTGCGTTGACCTTAACGTTGGAGGAAGCTGTAAGTTCCCCGTAATCTTGATATTAACTGGGGTGTTAAAGTGTATAAAATTAAAACCATATCGCGTCGATCCATGTTGTTTGGGTTTATGGGTGCCGGTTTATAAGCGGCTCTTCCAATTCTTATGGCTAGGGCTGCAAATGCTGTGGTTTTCTGTTTGAAATTAGGGCCTGCCAAAATTTATATTTTGGGTGGCTCGTACCCGAAAAGAAATGTATTGGACATATGGTGGGAACGTGCGAGGCGAGAGCTTAGATATATTCAGGGCGATCGGTTGGTGGTGGCGGTCGAGAATAATATCCCCCAACTCAGCACTGTCCATTGGCATGGTCTTCTAATTCCAAATGCTATGGACGGTGCATCTGGTTTGACCCATGCCGCTGTCGACCCAAGTGGGTCTTACGTCTATGAATTTAATCTGTTGGATGCTGGGACCTTTTGGTACCCCCACATGTTAAAGGTTCAGAAAAAATTAGCCGGGGTTTGTAGGGGCCATTGATTGTTGATAAGAAATCACCGCCGAAGGTCGATCTCGACATTACATGGGTTCTGGATGGTTGGCGCACGAGTGAAAGTGGGCAGATCGACCCGTCATTTCACCAAATGCATGACATGAGTCATGGTTGGCGGATGGATAATGTTACCACATTAAATGGCAAGAACAGCGAAACATTTAACGTTTGTGCGGGATAACGCATTCGCTTGCGCTTAAAAAATGTAGCCAATGCCTGCAGCTTGGCTTTGGATTTTGAAGGCCATTTCCAACAAATCATCGCCTTGTAAGGACAGTCAATCAAACCCTTTGCGCCAAAGTCCAGTGAAATTAAATTATGGTTGGGGCAGTGGGCTGATTTGATTGTTGATATGGTCGGCAGCCCCAGCGCGCATTTTGATTTTGCCGATACCTATTATAGTCGCTCTACCTATAAGTTTTTTATATTGGTTTATGAAAACTAAAAACCACTACGTGAAAATCTACTGGTTGCATCCTTTGAGCCGACCCCAAACCCGGTCGCTATCCCTGATTGGTAGACGACCAAGAGCAATGAATTTGTCATTTAAGGTGGAGCTATGGGGCGCATGCGCCAAACCTCATATGAGGGTGGGATTTAACAGGTACAAGATTTGGTCAAACAGGCGAAGGTCTGGGCGATCATTGGGATTGTGTTTGATCCTAAAAATCCTGAATCGATGGTTACCTTCAAGCAGGGTAGTTAAGAGCGACTGGTGTTCCGTAATGACACCGCATGGCTACACCCGATCCATTTGCATGGCCAAGTGTTTATAATTATCAAACGAAAAGATGTAAAAATGAAATGCAAAATTTGATCCGATACGATCATGATCCAATTGGAAGAGACCGTTGAAGCCCTATTCGTTGCAGATAACCGGTGAATGGTTATTGTATGGTCACGTACTTGAACACCACGAAGCGGGCATGGCCACTACGATAAGGGTCGCTTAATGGTTTCGCCAAGCTTGGGTGTGTTTAATTAATCCACGAGATAGGATTGAGTGCATGATCCGAACTCCAGCGCAAGTATAAGCGATCATCATTGCCATGGCAGCGGCTGGTGCAATATCGCCCGCATCATCCATATTCATAACTGCAACCGAAGCCAAGGTGGTGTCGGACGAGTATAAGAAAATGACGGCCGACACCGTGGTCATGGCATTTAAAAACAAGTACATCGAGACATCCAAAATTGCAGGTGTGCAGACCGGAACCGTCACCCGGAAAAAGGTTTTATAGAACGGCGCTTTTAAGGATGCCGATACGGATTCAAATTCAGGATCCATTTGTTTTAAGGCGGTGACCGCCGTCAAGTGGCTAACCGTATAGAAGTGTGAAATACTCACCAACACCAAAATGCCTATGGTCCCATACACAAAATGAAAGGGGTTGGCTGGATTATTGAAGAAGAAAATATACGCCAAGCCCAAAACTAAACCTGGAACCGCTAAGGGTAGAATGGCCAGCATATGGAATATTTTGCGCCCCACATCAAAGCCCCGGCCTTTTTCCATCAAGTAAGACCCATAAAAAATAACGACGGTTCCAATGATGGCTGTATACGTCGCCATCTCAAGTGAATTCCAAAAGGCTTCCCAGCCGCCGCCATCCATAACGTCGAAGTCATAGTTGCTGAAGCTTAAACTTAAATTGTAGGGCCAGAATTTCACCAGTGCCGCATATTGCGCCATGCCCAGCATGCCAACGATGACCAGTGCAACAATGCTGCAAAAGATTAACATACTCATATCACGCCCTGCGCTGGGTTTCGGAGCATAGGGAACAGCACGGGCTGATAACATGGCGACTTGTTTCTTTTGGACAATTTGATCAACCACAAAAGCCAAGATCGCAGGAACCAAAAGGACAACGGAAACAACTGCGCCCATTTGAAAGTTTTGTTGACCAATAACTTGTTTGTAAACGTCCGTTGCAAGCATGTTGTAATTACCACCAATGACTTTGGGCACACCAAAATCAGTGAAGACGAGCGTAAAGACAACGAAGGCCGCACTGGTTAAGCCATACTTGCAACCGGGCAACGTGACGGTAAAAAAGGTGCGAAATTTAGTGGTTCTAAGCGCATCGGCGGCTTCATACAAACGTGCGTCCGTTATTGATAGTGCAGTGATGATGATCATCAAGGCATGGGGAAAAACCCAATAGCTGGAACCAATTGTAATACCAATCGGACCATAGATTGTTTCTCCAAGCAGTAAGGCCTTAGCAACGCCTTGGTTGCCAAACCAATAGACTAAAGAAATACCACCCAGCAACGACGGTGTTAACAGCGGAATAACCGCAATGATTTTGAATAGCCATTTATAAGGCATACAGGTTCGGGTCAGCGCATAGCCATAAACAAACGCCACAGAGATCACAACAAACGTTGAAATCAAGGCAATGCTTAAACTGTTAGCAGCCGATTGAAATAGCGCTGGTGTCGAGAAGTATTCGTTGAAATTGGCTAGGCCAATAAATTCTTCTGCTTTGTTCTCAACACTTTTCGATAACATCGTGTACAGCGGCAAGACGATAAAGATGACCAGCAAAGACCCAATGCCAACCATACAGGCGCGCATGATCCAATCGTCACGGCTCAGTTTTGGTTTTACGACTGGCTGAGGGGAAATGTGTGAGGTAAGAGCTGCGTCAGACACGATTAAGCCCCATTCGCTGTGTAAACTTGAATGAAATTGCTGGGCAGGCGAACTGGAAGTTTGTTGCCCACTTCAACCGATTTACGGCGCATCAAGTTGATTGAAAAATCAGCATACACATCACTGTTAGCAAAAGCGCCCCCACCAAGCGTTGCCCGATAAAACGATCCCATAAATTCTAAACTGCGAATTTCGACTTCAATAACATTATTATCATCGACGGCGATATCTTGTGCATTAATATCTTCAGGGCGGATCGCAACGAATATTTTATCACCCGCTTTAAATGTAGTTGTGCCACATTGAATAACCGCTGGGCCTACCGTCACAGCTCCGTTAACCGTAACTATTCCCGGTATAAAGTTCATGGTGCCAATGAAGTCAGCAACAAAGGCGGTTTTTGGCTGGCTATAAATTTCTTCGGGACTGCCGACTTGTTCAATCAATCCATGGTCCATAACCACAATCCGGTCAGCCATAGTCAGGGCTTCTTCTTGATCGTGGGTGACCATAATTGTGGTCACACCTAAGCGACGTTGAAGGCTTTTAATCTCGCCCCGCAAACGATCCCGAACGCGGGCATCAAGCGCACTTAACGGCTCGTCCAATAATAATAAGCCAGGCGATGTGGCTAAAGCGCGGGCCAAGGCGATGCGCTGTTGCTGGCCGCCTGATAATTGCGCTGGGTACTTGCTCCCTTGTTCTGGCAAACCCACCAATTCTAAAAGCTCTTCAACGCGGGATTTGATTTGAGTTCTGGGAATTTTCCTGTTCTCCAGCCCGTAACCCACGTTTTTGTTAACCGTCAGATTTGGGAACAATGCATATGATTGGAAAACAATGCCAAAATCCCGTTCCGCAGGCGGCAGACCTGAAATGTTCGTGTCATTTTGTTCAATGCTTCCCAGGGTTTGTATATCAAGGCCCGCAATGGCCCGTAGCAATGTTGTTTTACCGCAACCAGATGGCCCTAAAAAACAAACAAATTCGCTTTCAAAAATGTCTAAAGAAATATTATCCAGAGCCGTAAATTTACCAAACCGCTTTGTCAAATTTTTAATTTTAAGATAAGGTTTTTTGGCGTTGTCTATACTCATTTTTTGGTCCTGAATGGCTCTAATAATAAGATTTAAAAATTGCTCTAAAAGAAACCGGCCATCCCGTAGAATTATTCGGGATGGCCGGAATTCGATTTTGTGACCGACTTAGGTCATCAACCTATTACTTTTTAGGCTCTGATTTTGCGTCGTAGCGATTTTTCCACTCTGCAAGAATACGGCCACGATTAGATGCTGCCCATTCGAAGTCATTGTCGATCATCGCTTCTGTGATGCCCACTGGGAAGTTCTTCACTGGCTTAGCAACGCCAGGGAAGGCAACAACAGCATAACCTTTGTTGTACATTACGTTTGCGTCTTTGGTTACGGTGAAATCAACCAGCTTCTGAGCCGCAGCCAGGTTTTTGGTGCCTTTCATGATTGCTGTAGCTTCCATGTCCCAGCCAACGCCTTCGGATGGGACAACGATAGTTAATGGAGCACCTTTGTTTTTAGACTTCGCACCACGGAAGGCAAAAGAAATGCCAATGGGTGTTTCGCCTGATGCGGCTTGTTTACAAGGCTTAGAACCAGAATGGGTGTACCATGCAATATTCTTGTGCAAGCCATCCATAAACTTCCATCCGCCTTCTTCACCAAACAATTGAAGCCAGCTTGATACGTCCAAGAAGCCTGTGCCTGAAGATGCTGGGTTTGGCATAACAACGCTGCCTTTGTAAACGGGCTTGGCTAGATCAGCCCAAGATGTTGGAACGGGTAAGTTCTTTTTACCAGCCTCAACCGTGTTGTAACAAACAGATGCAATCCATGCGTCCATACCTGTCCAATGGGGTGGGTTGGCAGAATCAACAAATTTTTTGTCCAAAGAACCAACGCCTTTTGGTGCATACCCTTGGGTCATGCCTTCTTCTTTAAGAAGCATCAAGCTTGTTGCTGCTAGTCCCCAAACCACGTCAGCAACGGGGTTCTTTTTTTCAGCTAATAATTTAGCGGTTACAACACCAGTGGAATCACGAACCCACTTAATTTTGATATCGGGGTTTGTTTTGTTGAAAGCCTTTGCATATTTTTTTAAATCTTCAGCTTCAACAGCTGTATATACGGTCAATTCTGTTGCGGCTTGCACTGCGGATACAACAGTCATTCCTGCAAGTACGGCAACACTTGCACTAACTGTTAATTTTGAAAGTAGATCTTTTCTCATGTTTTTTTCTCCAAAAATCTTCCTGTGAGGCACATTTACCTCTATTGAGAGCCCTAGTTTAGCGCTTCTTAATGATTAAGGCCAAATGAACTTTTTGTTTAAGAAAATTAAAACCACAGATTTCCACATGGTTTCAGTAAGCTTAAGCAAGTCCAACCACCACGTATCCGCCACTTTTGACGAACTTAAAGATAGACTTTCACAATCACCAACATTAATCCACACAAAACCACATCTGGGAAAAACTAAAATTAGGCTATGCTCAAATTAGAGATGGCTTGTAAGTGTATTTAATTTCTATTGGCTTCTTAGGAAAAAACTTGAAGTGCTTTAAATCATTTAATAATCACTCAGATGTTTCTACAATAATAGCCTCTTCAATAATATTCAGCGCCTGATCCATCTGATCTTTAGTAACGATCAATGGTGGGGTTAGGGTTAGAATATTTCCCATCGTTGTCTTGAAGCTTAAACCATTATTTAAGCACCGATACATAACCCTGTCCGCAATATCTGAGGCGGGGGTTTTGTCTTTTCGGTTGCTGACTAAATCAATACCGATGCAAAGCCCTAACCCCGCCACATTCCCAATAATCGGGTGACGTTCTTTCATTTCATTGAGCCGTTCTAGGGCATGAAGGCCAACAACGCGTGCATTTTCAACCAAACCTTCTTCTTCAATAATCTCGATCGTTGTTAGCGCCGCGCGTGTTGTGATCGGGTTTTTCTCGTGGGTGTAATGGCCCAAAGCTTGGGTCGATAAAATATTTAATTCCGGGCGAACAATCATCGCCGCAATTGGCAACATGCCGCCACCCAAAGCCTTTCCAATCACGGTAATATCGGGCATAACATCAAATTGCTCTGAGACGAACATGCTACCGGTTTTACCCAAACCGTTTGGTATTTCATCAAAAATTAAAAGCGTTCCCATGTCATTACATACTTCGCGAATAGCTTTCCAAAAACCGGGGGGTGGGATATAGGGAACTGCGCGAACTGGTTCCGCAATAACAGCTGCAACTTCTTTTTCTTTTTCCATAACATAACGCAACATGTTGGCGCAGGTCATTTTGCACACATCTAAATCAGGCGCGCCGTTATTATCATCATACCCATAGGGGCATCGATAGCATGCGAAGGGGGCGACGTGTTCACTACCTGATAACATTGGACCCATGTTGTTTCGGAATAACGATTCACCACCAACTGCCAAACCGCCAAAACCAGCCCCATGAAAGCTATCCCAAAAGGAAATCGTTTTGTGCCGTCCGGTCGCGGCTCGGGCTAGTTTCATCGCCATATCTATGGCATCGGACCCGCCCGTGGCAAATAAGACTTTGTTGTTATCCCCTGGGGCCAATTCAGAAATCTTTTTGGCTAACTCTACTGCGGGCGCATCCGTAAAGCGCCTAGGAGCGAAAGGTAATTCGTCAATTTGATCTTTTATCGCTTGGGCTAACTTTGGGTGGGCATAACCAATGTGGTGAGCGTTGTTGCCATGAAAATCCATAAACCGCCGACCAGCGGTATCTTCAACCCATATCCCTTCAACCTTTTTTGCTACCGCCAAACACGGTGTCGATAACGATTGGTGGATAAAATATTGGTTGTCTTGTTCAATCAGCTTGCGGCCTTCAATGTCATTTTTCGATCCCGCTTCCCACAATAATCGATTTTTACTTAAATTGCTGTCGCCTTCGCCTTGATGAAAAAGTTTGGAAATCGCATTGGTTTGGCTAGAGGTATAGTCGGTGGTCATTTAGAAAACCTGTTGTTATGTAAAATTGAACGTTATATCTTTATCATAAAAAAGTAACATTAATCCACAAAAAACAACACTTTTCAACAAAAAACCACATAAAGCAACATTAATCCGCTGGTTTAAAAGTGCATTTACTTGACCAATTGTAACGGTAAAGGCAAAGTCGCCCGATAAAACCTGAAGGATTTTCAATGCTTGCCGAACAACGACGTAACCAGATTTTGAATATACTTGATGAAAAGGGTGCTGTGACGGTTAACCAGTTGCATCGCCAACTTAAAGTCAGCCAAGAAACAATCCGCCGTGATATCATTAAGCTTGCATCGGATAATCGATTGCTGAAAACCCATGGGGGTGCACTGCTGATTGACGTGGTGGAACCTGAGTTCGAAGCCCGGTTGGAAGTCAATAGTGAAGGTAAAAAAGCCATTGGTATAGCTGCTTCTAAATTAGTTGGTGATGGGGCGTCGTTGATTATTGATTCAGGTACAACAACGCTTTGTTTGGCTGAAGCCTTAATCCCGCGCGTATCGCTGACTGTGTTTACCAACGACTTACATGTTGCTGGAAAGCTAGCCGGACGTAATAATAACAGGGTTCATTTGTTGGGTGGAGAAATGATTGGCAACGAAGGAGCAACGGCAGGGCTTGATACCAACACCATGTTGCAAAACTATTTCACAGATTTCAGCTTTATTGGTGCCAGCGCCTTAGATGCGTCGACATTGCTAACCGATTATTCACGTGAAATTGCTGAGCTTCGGGGGCAAATGTTATTACAAGCCAAAGTCTCTGTTTTGCTAGCTGATTCTACAAAGTTCGCCAAACGCGCGCCGGTTAGGGTTAATCACATGGATCAACTGAGCTATGTAGTGTGTGATGAAAAACCATCTATGGCAATTGCTGAAAGCATTTCCAATTTAGATGCAGAACTGATTATTGCAAAGCAAGTGAGTAAGTAATTAGCTTAGGCTTTTGCCTTATTTGAACTCACTTGTCGTCGGCAACGCTTCCAATTCACCGGCCCGTTCTAAGACGGGATATGCCACAGCAACAACGTGCGAATGAATGCGTTTTAAATCACGTAAAATATCCATATGCAACGCACTAGTCTCTATGCTTTCGGGCCGACCTTCACGAAGTCTGGCCATGTGCCGATCCGCACTCATCCGTTCTAAAGCAATGACTTGCCGCTTTTGAGCCAATAAACGTCGTGCTAATTTAACGTCACCAGACATGAAAATACTAAGTGCTAGTTTCAAGTTTTCTGTCACTTGTTCGTGCAGCTGGGTTAAATCGTTAAGGCCGGCTTCTGAGAACTGAATACGCTTTTTGTCTTTTTTCTGAGCCATTTCCATCAAGTTTTCAACAATATCGCCAATGTGTTCTAAGTTGGTCGCAAAGGTTAAAATTTCACTGGCGCGTGAGCTTTCAGCTTCATCCAGTTCTTCTCGCATGACCTTCGAGACATATAGTTTTACTTCTTCATATAAGCGGTCAACGTTGTTATCCATTTGGGCAACCACTTTGGCGCGGCTGGCGTTTTCCGTTTCTAAAATAGCTAAACTTTCGCGTAACATATTTTCAACAATTTCGCCGATATGAAGAGTTTCCAGTGTTGCTGATGACAGAGCTAAATTGGGGAGTTCAAAAGCGTTTTTATCTAAATGTTTAGGCCTAACTTTGTCGTCGGATTGTGGAACGTCGGGTAATATTTGTTTAGTCAGTCCAGCGACAATGTTAGTGAAGAAAATAAAGATGCAAGCGATCGCTATATTAAAAAAAGTGTGGAAGTTGACAACTATATGGGCTGGGTTGTTGGATATTTCAGCAATCCACGGATTGATCAGGCTAATGAAAGGTAGGATCAACAGAGCACCAAAGAGTTTAAACGCAGCGTTTCCTAAAGGAACTCGTCGCCCTTCTGGGCCTTCAGCCATTGTCGCGATAATGGGAGGAATGGTGCCGCCGATGTTGGCCCCCACCACCAGCGCAAATGTCGCTTCAATTGGCACAGCCCCGCTACTGGCCAGCGACATAATCAATAAAACAACAGCCAAGCTGGAATGGGCTAACCACGTTAGTAAGGCCGCAATCAAAATTGCGATCAGTGCATCACCTGAAATCGAAATCAGTACATCATGAAGAATCTGAGATTCCCGTAAAGGCTCGGCCGTGCTTACAATCAGCTTTAGGGCCAACAACATGACCCCCAAGCCCATGGCTGTGCGGCCCAATTGGCGGGGGCGGGTATTCCTTGCTATAGAATGAGTAACAAACCCAAAGGCTAGCAGCAAAGGTGATGCCCATGAAATATTGAAAGACAAAATCTGGGCAACCATGGTGGTGCCAATGTCAGCCCCTAGCATCACAGCCAAAGCAGGTGCCGTTGTAATTAATCCTCGCCCGGCAAACGATGAAATCATCATGGCTGTTGCGGTACTGCTTTGCAAAATTGCAGTTACCCCAACGCCAACGCATAAAGCACGTAATCGATTGGCGACGCTTTTACTGATTGCTTGGCGCAATCCAGCCCCATATGCACGGGTGACACCGGTTCTCACCATTCGCATTCCCCACAGAAGTAAGGCAACGGAACCGATAAGATTAATCAGGACTTGAGTGGCGCTAATGGTGTACCTCGTGAAATCATAATAGGTGTAGGATAGTTAAGCGAGATCTTGAGAATACCCTTATCTAAGTCATAAAACCTTATGTTACAATAAAGTTACGTTTTTATGACATGGACGTAATAGCGTTTAAATGACAACTTACTTAGAAATGTCACCGTGTTCATCCATCATGATGCCGTTGTGGGTGGATGTGGATTCGGACAATAAAACAAAGGGTTCGGTTACGTCTTTGGGTGATTTCAATGTTTCTGGATCCTCGCCTGGCATAGCAGCTCCGCGCATTGTTGTTCGGGTTTTTCCAGGGTTTAAAAGATTCGCCCGAATTTCTGTGCCTGCCACTTCTTCTGCATAAATACGGGTCATCATCTCGAGCCCGGCTTTCGATACGGCGTAAGCGCTCCAATAGGCTTTAGCGACATGACCAACGGTCGATGTGACGAACACGCACCGCCCTGCATCTGATAATCGAAGTAACTTATCGCAACTTCTGAGTAAGTGCCAATTAGCCGTTAAATTGGTATCCATCACCTTTAACCAATCGCGGGATTTGATGTGCCCCATGGGGCTGAGCGTGCCCAAAATGGCGGCGTTTCCGATTAAGATATCTAGCTTTCCAAAACGCTCATAAATCGAGCCTCCTAATTTATCGATGTCGGCATGCTTGGTCATATCTAAAGGCACTAACGTTGCTGACTTGCCGGTTAGCTCCAAGATTTCATCGTCAACTTCCTCCAATCCGGCGCTTGATTTGGCAACCAAAATCAACGTCGCGCCTTCTTCTGCAAAGCGCAACGCAACTGCACGGCCAATGCCGCGCGATGCGCCTGTGATTAACGCAATTCGACCTTCTAATCGTTTGCTGCTCATGATATGTTTGGTTCTTTTAATAGGGTCAATAAATTTGGCTCCGCTTGGTCCTGATGATCGGTTAACGGGATCGGGTATTCGCCGGTAAAGCAAGCATCGCAATATTGCGGGTCGTCATTGCGTTTTAGCTCGCCCACGGCCCGGTACAATCCGTCCATAGAAATGAAAGCTAAACTGTCAACGCCAATATGTTTGCGCATTTCGTCCAAATTCATATTCGACGCCATCAGCTGGCTGCGCTCTGGCGTGTCGATACCATAAAAACAGGAATACGCGGTAGGGGGGCTACTGATCCGCATGTGAACTTCGCTTGCTCCAGCATTGCGAACCATTTCAACAATTTTTAGGGACGTTGTTCCGCGCACAATGGAATCATCAACTAAAATAACCCGTTTTCCTTTTAAATAAGCAGCATTTGCGTTGTGCTTTAAACGCACGCCCAAGTGACGGATTTGATCGGATGGCTCAATGAAGGTACGGCCCACATAATGGTTTCGGATAATTCCTAGCTCGAATGGGATCTTCGATTCTTCTGAATATCCAATAGCCGCCGGCACACCAGAATCTGGGATCGGGACAATTAAGTCTGCATCAATAGCGTGTTCTCGGGCCATTTCAGCACCAATCGATTTACGGCAGGCATAGACATTTTTATCTTCCATAACGCTGTCTGGGCGGGCGAAATAGATGTACTCGAAAATGCAAAAGCGGCTTGGACGTTTTTTAAACGGCTTTACACTGGTTAAGCCGTCTTCATCAATCATTACAATTTCGCCGGGTTCCACATCGCGAACATACTCCGCATCGATGATATCAAGCGCGCACGTTTCAGATGTCAGAATGTATGCATCGCCTAATTTACCAATGACCAATGGACGAACACCGTGCGAGTCGCGCAGGCCAATCAGTTTTTTCTGGGTCATAGCGATCAATGAATACGCGCCTTCAACATGGCTCAAAGCATCAGTAATGCGCTCGATAACCCTTGAATATTCGCTGATGGCAATCAGGTGAATAATTGTTTCGGTATCGCTGGTTGATTGGAAAATACAACCCCGATCAATGAGTTTTTTGCGTAAAGTATAGGCGTTGGTCAAATTGCCGTTATGAGCCATAGCCAAGCCGCCAAACTTAAACTCTGAAAACAACGGCTGAACGTTACGCAAGGCCGTGTCGCCGCTGGTTGAATAGCGCACATGCCCAACCGCCATGGAACCGTTTAGCCCTTGCATCACTTCTGGTGAGTTGAAGTTATCGCCAACCAAACCAATCGCCCGGTGGCTGTTGAACTGGTTCTCATCAAAAGCAACAATGCCGCCTGATTCTTGACCGCGATGCTGCAATGCGTGCATACCCAGCGCCGTCAGGGTTGCCGCATCGCTCATACCATAAATTCCAAACAATCCACATTCGTCTTTAGGCGAATCGGGGTTAGAGCCCAAATAGGGATGCGCGGGGAACTTTGGAGTTTCAGCCATGTGTTAGTTTGTATCCCTTAGTTGGTTGTCTTGCTGGAATCAATCAAG
>CALJEW010000220.1 GCA_938074585.1 uncultured Rhodospirillales bacterium
TCATTAGAAATGTCATTTCCACGACGTCGCCTATGTAAACTATGGATTGCCGCGTAATAATCAAGAGAGGGTTTTTCAACTTTGTTCAAAAGTTCGAGATTAAGCATTCGTTTGTCGATCGAATGAGCGGGGTTCGCTTTACAACCTTGTCACATGTTTATGTGTTGTGGATTATTCTAATACGGCTTCACCAAGTTAAATGCCTGTGAGCAGCAAGAGCCCGTCCCCCCCCATTCTCCTCATATAGAAATATAACTAGTTCAAATAGACAAAAGAGCTCCAAATAGAAATAAATACATAAAGATATCTTGATGTATTTATTTTACTATGCGAAAACACAAATTATAACGCCCAATCAATTGGTAAATAATTTAATGGATATCCTATTAAACGCCTTAAAAGCCATTGCTGAACCGTCTCGCATGCGCATTTTGGCGCTGTGTTTAAAAGGCGAGCTGACCGTTAGCGAACTCGTTCGAATTCTGGGCCAAAGCCAGCCGCGCATTTCCCGCCATTTAAAGTTATTATCTGAAGCGGGCCTGCTTGAGCGCATTCGGGAAGGCAGCTGGGTTTTCCATCGCTTAGCGCAATCGGGAACCGGGGCAGAATTAGCGGCCCATTTATCAACAATGATCCCAACCGATGACAACCTCATTCAACGCGATATGGTTCGCCTTTTAGAAGTTAAGCGCGCCCGCAGCAAACATGCTGCGGACTATTTCTGTAAAATGGCGGGACAATGGGATCAAATCAGATCTTTACATGTGGATGATGCGGATGTTGAAAAAGAAATTATTAGCCAGCTCGATTGGGAACGCATTTCTTCTATGATTGATCTGGGTACAGGGACCGGACACTTGCTAGAACGATTTGGGTCGCGCTTAACCCTTGGTGAAGGGATTGATCAATCGCGCGAAATGTTAGCGGTTGCCAGGTCCAACCTAGAAGCCGCATCCTTGCCCCACTGCCAGGTCAGGCAGGGCGATTTATACCAGCTACCTAATCCGGCAGACACATTTGATTTGGCCGTCATTCACCAAGTTCTCCATTTTGTTGATGACCAATCCCTTGCCATTCATGAAGCGGCGCGGGTGTTAAAGCCCGGTGGGCAATTGGTTGTCGTCGACTTTGCCCCCCATGATTTAGAGCACCTGCGCGCGAACGACAGCCATCGGCGCTTGGGCTTTGCTGACGCCGAAGCCGACGCATGGTTTGCAGGGGCTGGATTAACCCCTAAATCAACGATCAAATTAGCAGGATCGCCTTTAACTGTATGCATTTGGGTTGCTGAAAAACCAACCTTGGTGGACCAGAAAATAGCGGCATCCCAACTTAATTAAACTCATCTGCAATCTGCTACCGGAATTTCCTAATGAAAAGAAAAACAACACCTCCCGGAATTATGAACATTTCTTCTAGCGGGCGTGCGCCTGCGTCTGAACTTGCCATCGCATCACCGCTGCCGATCGATGTCAGCGTATCGTTCGAATTTTTCCCGCCCGATACAGACAAAGCCAATGAAATACTTTGGAACTCTATCCAACGATTGGCACCGCTTAACCCGTCTTATGTTTCCGTCACTTATGGGGCCGGGGGGACAACGCGCGAGAGGACACACGAAACTGTCTCACGCATTCGGAAAGAAACTAATTTGGAACCGGCGGCACACTTAACGTGCGTTAGTGCAATGCGCGACGAAGTCGATGCTGTCGCCCGTCAATACTGGGGCGCAGGCGTTAGGCATATTGTAGCGCTCCGTGGTGACGCCCCCAAAGGGACGGACAAGTATGAGACGCACCCAGAAGGGTATGCCTTCGCAGCTGATTTGGTTCACGGATTAAAAAAGGTAGCTGATTTTGATATTAGCGTTGCTGCCTACCCAGAGCCCCACCCCGAAGCCTCCAGCCCTGAAGCTGATTTGGATAATCTGAAGCGCAAAATCGATGCGGGCGCAACACAAGCCATCACTCAGTTTTTCTTTAACGCCGACACCTATCTACGGTTTTTAGAGCGCGTCCGTGCGGCAGGCATCACGGTTCCTATCATTCCCGGAATTTTACCCGTCACGAACTTCAAACGGGTTGCCGAATTCTCCAAACGATGTGGGGCAGATATTCCTACATGGATGGCTGATTTGTTTGAAGGCTTAGATAATGAGCCTGAAGCGCGGAAGCTTGTTGCCGCTAGCTTAGCTGCTGAGCAATGCCGGGCGCTGAGTGCTAATGGCGTTAATCAATTCCATTTTTATACCATGAACCGAGCCGATTTGTGCTTTGCCATATGCCATATGCTCGGCGTCCGCCCGCACCCCGTAACGAAAGCTTAAGTAACATGTCCAATACAAATCTTCTTGATGCGCCCCTAACCGCTAAAAACAACAAACAGAATAGGAAACGCAAGCCCGATCAAACGGAACGGTTACGCGCCTTATTGAGCGATCGGATTTTGATTTTGGATGGGGCTATGGGCACAATGATCCAAGATCATAACTTTACCGAAGAAGATTACCGCGGCGCACGCTTTGCTGATTGGGGCCAAGACGTCAAAGGCAACAATGATCTATTAAGCCTGACCGAGCCCGATGTGATCCTCCAAATCCACGAAGACTTTTTCAATGCCGGGGCCGATATTGTTGAAACCAATACCTTCAGCTCAACCTCAATCGCTCAAGCTGATTACGGCATGGAAGAATTAGTATACGAGCTCAATTTCAAAAGCGCCCAATTGGCCCGTAAAGCTGCTGATAAATTAACCGCTCAACAACCAGACAAACCGCGCTTTGTTGCCGGCGCCATTGGCCCAACCAACCGCACCGCGTCCATATCGCCCGACGTCAATGATCCGGGTTACAGGAATGTAACCTATAATGAGCTGGTCGCTTCCTACACAGAAGCCCTCCATGGCTTGGTAGATGGCGGCATTGATACGATTTTAATTGAGACCGTATTCGACACCCTAAACGCCAAAGCTGCAATTTATGCGGTTCTTAAATTCTTTGACGACGAACAAATTAAATTACCCGTCATGTTATCCGGCACGATCACCGACGCATCAGGGCGGACGTTATCTGGGCAGACACCCGAAGCTTTTTGGAATTCAGTTTCGCATGCCAACCCGCTAAGTGTTGGCTTCAACTGTGCGTTGGGGGCAGAAGCATTGCGCCCGCACATTCAAGCCGTCTCTAATTTAGCCGACACTCACATTAGTGTCTATCCAAATGCAGGCTTACCAAACGCCTTTGGTGGATACGATGATAGCCCTGAATACATGGCTGTGCAATTGCGTGAATTTGCAGAAAGCGGTTTCGTTAATATTGTTGGCGGTTGCTGCGGCACAACACCGTCCCATATCAAAGACATTGCAGACACCTTGGAAGGTGCAAAGCCCCGTGTTATTCCTGATGCAGCGCCCCAATCTGCGCTAAGTGGCTTAGAGCCTTTAACGTTAAACAATGTAACAGGCTTTGTTAACGTTGGTGAGCGTACCAACGTTGCTGGATCCGCGAAATTTGCACGATTAATTCGTGATGGTGAGTACGGTCAAGCATTGGATATTGCCCGAGAGCAAGTGGCCAATGGAGCGCAAATTGTTGACGTCAATATGGATGATGCCATGTTGGATGCAGAAAAAACCATGGCAACCTTTTTACGCTTAATCGCGTCTGAACCTGATATTTGCAGGGTTCCGATTATGATCGATTCATCAAAATGGAGCGTCATTGAAGCGGGCTTACAATCGATACAAGGCAAAGGCGTGGTAAATTCCATCAGCCTTAAAGAAGGGGCCGAGCCGTTCAAAAAACAAGCGCACCAAATATTACGCTACGGAGCCGCAGTTGTTGTTATGGCCTTTGACGAGAAAGGCCAAGCCGACACCTACGAGCGCATGGTTGAAATTTGCACGGAATCTTATCGGGTCCTGACCCAAGAAGTGGGCTTCAAACCGCAAGACATCATTTTTGATGCAAATATTTTTCCGATCGCAACAGGTATTGATGAACACCGGAATTTCTCGAAAGATTTCATTGCCGCAGTAAGTCAGATTAAACGCACCCTACCACACGCTTTAACAAGTGGCGGGTTATCGAACATGTCGTTTTCGTTCCGTGGGAACAACCCAGTGCGTGAAGCCATGCATTCTGTGTTTTTATATCACGCGGTTAATGCAGGTCTTAATATGTCGATTGTAAATGCTGGTCAGCTGACGGTTTATGCGGACATTCCTGAAGATTTAAAAAATCGGATTGAAGACGTTATTTTTAATAAACGCGAAGATTCAACCGAACGCTTGTTAGAGGTAGCCAGCGATGTTGTTGGCGAAAAACGTGAATCGAAAGAGGATCTAACCTGGCGCGAAGGAACTGTCGAGGCACGGCTTGCCCATGCTTTAGTTAAAGGCATCAACGACTACGTCGTTGAAGACACCGAAGAAGCTCGCCAAAACTCTACTCGCCCAATCGAAGTCATTGAAGGGCCATTGATGGATGCCATGAATATTGTTGGCGATTTGTTTGGATCAGGGCAAATGTTTTTACCACAAGTGGTCAAATCTGCGCGCGTCATGAAACAGGCTGTTGCACATTTAACGCCGTTTATTGAACTTGAAAAAGAAGGCTCTGGTACAAAATCCAGCAAAGGTAAAATCGTCATAGCGACGGTTAAAGGCGACGTTCATGATATTGGCAAAAATATTGTGGGTGTTGTTTTGCAGTGCAACAACTTTGAAGTTATCGATTTGGGCGTCATGGTGCCATACGGAAAAATCCTAGAAACAGCTAAGGCTGAAAGTGCTGATATGATTGGGCTTTCAGGCTTGATCACGCCGTCGCTCGAAGAAATGTGCACCGTTGCTTTGGAAATGGAGCGCAAGGGCTTCGATATTCCGCTTCTAATAGGTGGCGCGACCACATCTAAAATTCACACTGCGGTTAAAGTTGCCCCCGGTTATTCACAACCTGTTATCCACGTCAACGACGCATCGCGCGCTGTTGGTGTAGCAAGTAACTTGTTGAGCGACACACGGCGCGATGAGTATTTGGCAAACGTTGCTGATGAGCAGAGAGCAGCGCGTGAACACCATGCACGCAGTCAGGAAAGCAAGAACCTGCCCAGCATAGCTGAAGTCCGTGCAGCGAAACTGGAAATCGATTGGTCAGATTACAAACCAACCAAACCAGAATTTTTAGGGAGAAAATCATTTAATGATTACGACTTGGCCGAATTGGCAACCCACATCGATTGGACACCCTTCTTCCGCACTTGGGAATTGGTAGGCGTGTATCCAGCGATTTTAAATGATGATGTGGTTGGTGAAGCGGCGCGTGGATTATTTGAAGATGCGAAAGTGATGTTGGATAAAATCATATCTGAAAAGTGGCTAACAGCGCGGGCTGTTATTGGCTTTTTCCCAGCTAATGCGGTGGGCGATGATGTTGAATTAAATATGGAATGTGATGGCAGCAACGAGCCCAAAGCGTTCCACTTTTTGCGTCAACAAATGGCAAAACGCGAAGGCCGTTCTAATATGTGCTTAGCCGACTTTGTTGCTCCCAAAGACACAGGCCTGACCGATTATATCGGTGGGTTTGCCGTCACCACGGGCATAGGAATCGACGAAAAGGTTGCTGAGTTTAAAGCAACGAACGATGATTATTCCGAAATCCTACTCAAAGCCTTGGCAGACCGCTTAGCCGAAGCGTTTGCAGAACGTATGCACGAGCGGGTTCGCAAAGAATTTTGGGGATATGCAAAAGGTGAAAAATTGGACAATGCTGAATTAATCCGTGAATCTTACCAAGGCATCCGCCCAGCACCGGGGTACCCCGCTTGCCCAGACCATGGTGAAAAAACGGCTTTATTTAAACTTTTGAACGCAGAACAAAACGCCGGGGTCATATTAACCGAAGGATACGCCATGCTACCTTCAGCAGCGGTTTCGGGATTCTATTTTGCACATCCAAAAGCCAAATACTTTGGGCTTGGAAAAATTGGTCGCGATCAGATTGAAGACTATGCAGAGCGGATTGGTGAAAGCAGGGAAGCAACAGAGCGCCGCCTTGCGCCTAATTTAGCCTATAACCGAACATAATGGCTTTCCTGTATAATCAACGATGCAATTTCTAATCATCTTGTGCTAGAGTTTTAAAAGCTTTGTAATAAAACGATTAGGAACTACTAAGCCTGTCGACGGCACGATATAGATAGTTCCACTTTCCCTTGACCTTGATATACGTCACATCCATTTGCCAAGATGAACTAGTTTTGGCCTTACGCCGTTAAGCCTCCTTAGCAATCAGGGGAGAATACTGCACGACCTAGAAATTGAGCGTTGCGTCATTCTCATGAACACCATGTTCCTTCAGTATTTTCTCGAGATTACAGTTGAAAACCGCATAACGAACATAGAAAAACACGGCGTAGAGAACGACTTCATTCGGACAGTGACTCCCTTTGAAATCGATCATTTAACACGTCTCAATATCTTTATGGTCACACTAATATAAAGAGAATACCCATACGCTGGAAAATGTTGGCAAAAATTTTGCGACAGAACCCCACGTTCTCCAAAAGGCATCGTCACGCAATTTTTGAATCTCAAACTCCAAATAGCCAGCGTTCGTATTTCTCCACAGCGCCACTAACATATTAAATTCAGTTTTGACGCCTAACTAGTGATTGGGCGTATAGAGGGGCTATTTTAATTGAATACTTAAGTAATCAAACTATCGTTTATGATATCATGCTGAAAGATGAAAATAACTTCCTACCTTATGCAGTGACATTATTGTTAAAGTAATTTAAGAGCACCTGACTGATAAATTTAAAAAGGGTGCAAGCATTTGTTGCAGATGTTTTTTGATGGTGTTCTACCAATCTCAGCTATTGCTGGGATAGGCTATTTAATGGGTAAGCGTGGTGTATTTGATCCAAATTCGGCAGCTGTAATCAACAAATTTATTTTCCTTACTGCTATCCCAGCCCTTAATTTTCGAATGGTTGCCAATGCACCTTTTGATGATTTTAATTGGCAATTGCTCATTGGGTTCTTTATTTCGGAGTTATCGCTTTACCTGATCAGTTTTCTGATTGCCCATAGAATCATGAGACGCGAGATCAAGGAATCCATTCTTATTGGCTTAGCCGTATCCATGGGGAACCACATATTGTTCGTATTTCCTATTGCCGTCGCATTATTTGGCGAAAAGGCAACACAGCAGATAATAGGTATCATTACTCTGGACTCCATTATTCTTTTTGGAGGGACAATTGTTATCATGGAAGTATTGTCTTCAAGAGTTTTTTCATTTGCTATTTTAACGCAAAGGATTTTGAAGAACCCAACATTATTGGCACTTTTCCTTGGCATCCCTATTGGTTTGATGTCAGTTGATATCCCCCAAGGTGTGAATGTCTTTTTAAGGTTCGCAAGTAATCTAGCTGCACCTTGCGCTTTGTTTTCACTTGGTATTGTTTTAAGCCAAATCAAAATTTCAGATTACATACTCATGCCAACTTCAATCTCGGCATTGAAGTTAGTAGGCCACCCGCTTATTGCTTGGATCGTGTTATCGGGACTTTTTGGCTTTGATCTCAACGATTCAAAAATGGCTATGATGGTTGCAGCGGCGCCTTGTGGCGCCATGGGGTTCGTACTAGCTCTTAACTATGGTGTCCGAACGGATTTAATCGCTCCTACAATTTTATTTACGACCATTGGTTCATTAGCTACCGTAACAATCGCAGCATCAATTTGAATCAACAGCCGACGGAGCACAGAAATAGTTCGGACTAACCCCTTTGTTAATGTAAACTCACTTTAGGCAGAATCTTAGGTAAAAAATTGCAGTTTATTTGTTAGTGTAGTTTTGACGAACGCTTGTTGCCGACCATTCGTCGACTACCCACTTTTTCTCAACACCTGTGCTGTGGTTTTCAAAAAATATTTAAGTTCTTTAATTTTTACATACCTATGATTTTCTTGATAAAATTTTAGACATTTTTATGAAGTAAGTTGGTTATGAAGGTTACCAAAGCACTTCTAATATTTTACACTATTTTATTTTTCAATATTAACTCGAGAATGCCTTCATGCACATCAGAATCTGAAGACTTATTTAGAATCACTAATCACTATATCCAATACTATAAAACACGGATTAAGAAGCTACAGTTCTACCAAAAATGGGAGCATCCAAACATTCCATACCACTCTTAGCTGCAAAGCCGCGTTGCCATTTCCTGCGCAGCATCGGGTGATATGGCCGACGTATCGGCAAGGATCCTACCGGGGTTCGCGCCCCTGAAATTCTACCTGATCTAAACACGCTATTTCACCAGCAGCTGTATCTTTACGACACATCAAGACAACGTCGCATTGAGCCGCGACCTCGCTTGGGCACTCGAAAGATGTGGCACCTGCGGCAACTACATTTTTTTTTCATTATTCCGTTTATAAACAAAGACGTTATAACCGGCCTTGCAAAGATTTAATGCCATGGGTTCACCCATGTTACCTAAACCGATGAAGCCTATTGAAGTAGCGTTTGTGTCTGACATAAATTATCCTTACTTGACGTGTGAGAGGGCCTGCTTTTTAGGCGCTCTGCCTACCGCATCATTTCCACCCCTTTACAGACACTTATAGCCTGTCCGGTAATTGCGGCGCCATATTCAGAGCTTAAGAAGAGAGCGGTGTTGGCGATGTCTGTCGTTTCAACCGTTTCGCGCATAGCTACAACGGAAAGAAAATCTGCCTCAATTTCTTTTTGAGTGGACCCAACGGCTTTGGCTTTGATGGCAGTGACACGTCTAAAACGTTCCGTGTTTACATGTCCTGGCTGGATTGCGTTTACTCTAATTTTTTCTGGGCCAAGCTCAAGGGCAAGGCTTTTGGTGAAACCGATGACGCCCCATTTTGCCGCAGAATAGGGTGTGCGTAATGCGAATGATAGCCGACCGGCAACAGAGCTTAGATTGATAATGCACCCTTCCCCCGCACTGCGCATGAAAGGAACGCTGCACCGAGCACAATGGAACATGCTTTCAAGATCAGTGGCAAATGTTGCGTGCAATTCGTCGGATAAAATCTCTGTAATACCAGCCGTTGGTCCAGCAATACCTGCATTGTTTACAAGAATGTCCACGCCGCCTAATTCTCTTTCGACTTGGTTAAACATGGCATTGACGGCATCGACATTTGAAACGTCTGTTACGCAGCCATGCATATTAGCGTTTTCCAACAACGTGTTGCTGACAGCAGCCTCGTCTATATCACAAACAAAAACGGATGCGCCGCAAGACTGATAGCCTTCAGAGATGGATTTTCCAATCCCGTTGGCACCTGCGGTTACAACAACGCGTTTGCCAGTTAGATTGACAGGTAAGAAAGGTGAAGCTTCACTCATAAGGTCTCTCTTTTTAAAGGTTTACTATTGAACATGCATCATGGTCAGGTTTTTCGGTTGGCCCTCTGCATCAAACAATTCGCCTAAAGTACACAGAACTAAATCTGGACACCCTAGGCCTGACGATGATGACACCGTCACCGTTGCGTTATCAGATATTTAGGCGGCAGCTTCAGATGCTATAGATTTATTTAGGTCATGAAATGGGCCCTCTTTTATATTAAATACAATCTGCTGTAATTCGCTTACTCCTGTTTATCCAAACAGAAATCCAACCAAGTTTGATCGGAAAATTCATCCAAACGCCCATGGCCGTTTGGAAACACATGATCAGATACCTCTGTGATCACATCGCCGGTTTGATAGAAAGGCTTAGCGATTTCAATGAGAGCTAAATATTTTTGACCTCCGGGCCCTCCACCGTAAATTTTTCGCTCCGACGTCATGATTTTAGAGATCACTTCATCTACCCGATATAAGCGGGCCCGTATTACATGTTCATGCCGCATCTCGCAGAGAGCGCTTAACCATTTATTTGTATATATTGGTAGTAAATTTCCACCTTGACCATCTTCAAGATTAAATCGGAGAGCGGTCAAATAAGGGGCTGCAAACATGCCCGACTCTCCACAAGACCCAATCAATTCATATATATTTCTGATCGGGTCCCTAAACCAGGTCAGAGCTTTTTTGGTCCAAGGCGTCGGGCTATTGAGTGTATCTAAATATGGCTGTGATCCGAAAACCGACGATGTTTCCGTCTCATAGAACTGCAAAAATCTTCCAGACGCACCCTCAACGTTGTATCGGCGACCTGTTTGAAAACCCGGGATCGAGACGCGTTCAGCCATGTGCTCGCAATTATGCCATTCCACGTAACGGGTTAAATCTTGCCTTTCAAAGCTCGCCCAAAATGCCATTAAACCACAGCTTACGGATCCAGTATTTTGATCTAATTTAGTCATGAGTAAATTCACTTACTGTCTATTGCAGTTCTATCTCGCAATAAACCTTGAGTTGATTAACTATATAAATTTCGCCATGAGCAACTTCGGCAATGCCAGGATGAGTTCAGGGAAGAAAATAACAATCAATAGGACCAGAAACATCGGACACAAAACAATAGCAACATCACGCAATGCCTCTTTGACCTGAATGTCACCGACTTTACAGGCAATCAGCAGACATAAGCCATAAGGCGGTGTCACCAAACCAAATGCTAGCGAGATAACTCCGATGATTGCAAAGTGGATCGGGTGCATGTGCGAAACCTCAGCCAACGGCCAAAGTACAGTTCCCAAAATAATAATAGCAGGAATAGCATCGATAAACATACCAATTAACAAAAATGATGCGGCGACGATCAAACCCGTACTGGTCGGTCCAACTCCATAGGGAGCAAGCACCTCAACAACAGCCAGCGGGATTTTGAAATAAGCTAATATCCAGCCAAATGCTGATGCTGTGCCAATACAAAACAATGACATTGCCGCAAATTTTCCCGAATTGTAGAGGATTGATGGAAGGTTATGTAAGCCGATGGTTCTGTAGAATAGACTGCCAAGAACAACGGAATACAACACAGCAATAACCGAAGCTTCCGTTGGAGTAAAAATGCCACCAACAATTCCACCAACAATTATGACAGGCGTCATAAGCGGTGGTATGGCATGGAAAATGGCTACAAAAAACTCCTTGAAAGAAGAGCGGGCATAGATCGGGTAATTATAAATTTTAGCAAACACATATACTGCAAGCATTTGGGATCCGGCAATAAGAATGCCCGGAATAACGCCAGCCAAAAACAACCCTCCAATAGATACAGACATCAACCCACCCCAAACAACCATAAGAATACTGGGTGGTATAACCACGCCCATTACCGATGAACATGCAGTAATTGCAACTGAAAAACTCGGGGAATAACCTTGTTTTTTCATTTGCGGAATGAGCAACGAGCCAATGCCCGCAGCGTCCGCAGTGGAGGAGCCAGATATGCCAGCAAACAACATGCTAACGGTGACATTAACATGCCCAAGGCCACCTGGTAAGTGTCCAACCATTGAACGCGATAACCGTATCAACCTGTCGGTAATACCAGCCGCATTCATTATGTTTGCCGCCAACAAGAAGAATGGAACAGCCAACAACAAAAAGGAGTTATAAGATTTGAACATTTCGTTCATAAGCAAAAAAGGCGTTAGGCGATCTTCAATTAAGAAAACCGGTATGCAGGCTAAGCCAAGTGCAATTGCGACGGGGACACGTAAAACAACAAGAATGATAAATAGCGGGAACAATATCGCTGCAACTTCCATAGGGCTCATGGGGCGGAACTCCGATATAATTTAATATGATCTGTAACCCGTTCGATCAAAAACAAAAGCCACGTCACGCCAGTGATGGGCCAAGCCACATAAATAAAGATCATGGGCATATCAGCCATCTCTGATGATTGAAGTAAGCCAAATTTAACAAGCGGCCATCCCCAAACAACAAAAACAATTGCCATCATAAATGTCATTAGATCGACGAACATCAATGACAAAGCTTTGCCCTTGTTTGTTTTAGGTGAAGGCAGCAAATCAACGGTGAAGTGCTCGTCTTCGCGCATGGCGATCATGGCACCGACAAGAATGATCCAGATAAAACAAAAGCGGGCCAATTCTTCGGTCCAGATATAGCGCGGAACAATATCAACATAGCGAGAAATAATTTGCATCGTTACCGGGATGAGCAGAACACCCATCAAAATCGTTAGGACGATTTTTAAAAACTTAAAATAGTACTCTAAGAAATTACTCATCACGGCTCCTTGCAAATGGATTTTAACAAACAGCATAAGTGTAAATAAAAAGGCCGACAGCCCGGAATGGACCGCCGACCTTCCTATTTATTACTAACAGTCTATGGGCTTATTTTACAGCCTGAATTGCGTCGTAAAGTGCACTCTGACCTAAACTATTGAAGTACTCTTTCAATACAGGAGTAGCGGCTGCAATCAATTTTGCACGTTCAGTAAACACAACCGTTTTCAACTTACCTTGCGCTTCCATTTCAGCCATAATTCCTGAACCTTCAGTCAGTTCAGTGACCCGGCCATAGGTGCCAGCATCTTTACCTGCTTGAATTATTGCAGCCTGCAAATCTTCTGGCAAACGACGTAGCGCTTTACCACTGAATGCCAACGGACGAACCGTAATGGAGTGCGCCGTCAATGAAATATTCGGTCCAACTTCATAGAACTTCATTTGGCGGATGCCGGCAGCTTCGTTTTCAGCTGCATCAATAACGCCGGTTTGAATAGCGTTATAAACTTCTGAATAAGCAATGACGTTTGGTGTCATACCAAAAGCGTTGAACAGCTTAGTTTGGATTGGCGCACCCATAACACGGATCGGTACGTTTTTGATTTCAGCCATATTGGATACAGCTTTATTAACGATCAAATGACGAACGCCGCCACCGCCGTAACCCAAAAGCAATATATCCGCACGTTTGTAGATGTCGTCGACTATAGGCTTCAGAACATCACTAGATAGAACTTTGCTCCAGTGCCCGGTGTCGCGATAAAGCATTGGCGGATCAAGAACGGTTGCCAATTTAGAGAATGTCGACATGTGTGAAGGCGAAGCAACGGCATAATCAACCGATAGACCTTGGTTCATGTATGCTACATAATCTTTTTCAAGACCAAGTTCGCTGTTCAAGTGCATAACGAATTCGATTTCGTGCTCACCGCTATAATTAAGCTTGGTAAGCTGCTCAAATTTACGCATCAAGCGCGTATACGCGTGCTTTTCATCAAACTGACTGGCACCATGCAAAGTAAACTTATCGGCTTGCGCAGCGGACACAGAAGTAAAACTGGCAAATGCAATTGCCAGCGCAGGACGCAATAACTTCGACAATGTAATTTTCATTTTAAAACTCCTCCTCGAGTTCAGTTTGTTGGTCAGATAATATTTAGAAAGTATCGAATTAATAGCTCATAGTTGTTAATTTTAATTATAGAGATTTAAAAGTACTGACTAGACTTAACCAAAAAAATTTTGTCAGTTGGCCAAAAACTTGTCAAGGTGTGTTTTAGAATTATTTGGAATATACCTTTGCGGTTTAAGCGCGGATAATCAATTGCGGGGGGAGAATATTTTTTTCTTTGTGACCAATTTACCCTTTTGTGTATTAATCAGAACTTGCACTGACCGCTTGCAGATAGACCGCGGATAAATCTATACAATCGTAAGTGTAGGATATGTGGCCTCTGATTCTGGTAAATTATCAACTCCCAACGACGGGAACATCTTCGCCCACTTTTTTTTCCGTAATCTCACAATTCGGAATACACACCGACAGTAACGATATCGTTGTAACAAAATATGGCTGTAAAATTCTGTTGCAAGCGGACAAGCTGTTTAGATATTTCACAGCCCAAATCCAGCGTTGAGGGGGCGGGGCCTGGTAACATCAAATGTTTTTGTAACCGGGTTCAACCTAATGCCGAGATGCCAGTACGCCACACTGATAATTATCTACACCGACATAATCAGCATTTTTATAATGAATATCGCGGACACAAATGACGCAATGCAAGGACCGAGATCGGATTAATTCAAAGGTCTCGGGTGTTGATCCTGCCGCCTGACTGATTACAAAGCCACCAGCACCCATCCCAACCATCGACACAATCAATTTATTTTGGCAACCCAGAT
Organism: uncultured Rhodospirillales bacterium; assembly: GCA_938074585.1. Classification (GTDB taxonomy): domain Bacteria; phylum Pseudomonadota; class Alphaproteobacteria; order Rhodospirillales; family Casp-alpha2; genus JABMNT01. The sequence goes on from CALJEW010000220.1 coordinate 14,116, forward strand.
CATCATTTGAATCGGCAAGAACCATCAAATAACCGCGACCAAAAGTCTCCGATTCCAGCGCGGCGGATAACTCTGCAAAAAAGGATTAGAGAAATCGTTGGCGATGACGCCAAAGAGGTTGGACTGTCCGGACCTAAGTTTTGATACCCCATGATCAAGTATAAACCCAAGTGCTTTTGCGGCATTACGAACCTTTTTGCGAGTAGATTCTGATATCCACCCACCAGCCATTCAACAACAGCGATACGGTAGAAGCAGAAACACCAGCTCACGCTGAAACCTCTCTGATGCTGATGCTTATTCTTTGTTTTGACACCCCAACTTCTAGCTAAACAATAATCACGCTTCATTATAAAAAAACAACTAACTGCTAACCATCTAAGTCCTCATGCTCATATATTAACTTTATGATGCCAATCCAAAAAAATCCATATTTGCTGAAGCCTGACCTAATAGAGCTTCGTATCCAACCTGAATAACGCATCCCTTTGCTTCCGCCTGCACCAATAAAGGTGTAACCGCGGGCTTCATAATCATATCCGTAACCAATTGGCCGCTGCGTAACAATTCTGGAGATATGGGCAAAAGATCATCGCTGGCCATGCCCAACGGTGTCGCATTGGCTACAACATCAAATTCCGCCGGGACGACCGGCCCTGTATCAATTTCGACATCCGGATAGTTAGCACGTACGTTTGTAATAACTCTTTCAACTTTACCTTGGTCTATATCAACAATGCGCAGGCGTTGTACCCCCACATCCGCCAAAGCTATGGAAATAGCAGCACCAGCACCACCCGCGCCAACAATTAAAAAGGACTTGTTTTCTGGTTGGTGCCCATTTTTGATCAATCCGTTCACATAGCCAATACCGTCGAACATATCACCGATCCACCGACCGTCAGGTTCAACCCGAATTGAGTTTACAGCACCTACTATCTTGGCTCGTTCTGAACATGAATCGACAACATCCATCATTCTTGGCTTGTGTGGTATTGTAGGAATGATACCCGCAAGGTTTTTGAACGCTCGCAACCCATCAACGGAGCGCTCGAAATTTTCAGCACTGAATTGCATTGGAATAAAAACTACATCTGCAGAAGACTGGGCCGCTAATGAGTTATAGAGATGCGTAGATTTTACCTGCGCAATTGGGTGGCCAATAACAACATAAACACGCGTCTCGCCTGTAATGTGTAAGATTGCACCTTCGTTTCTATTATAACCCATTTATCTATCTACCTATATTGCACAAATTGCCATAAACTTTAAAAAACATTTTATTATAATTTTAAAAACTCTATTATTTGTTATACTCATACGTAATTTATTAATTCTCTAGATAATAAATATAAACATATTTTTGACATCTTTGTGAGCAGTTTAGTAAGAATCTTTATCATTTTTCTTTATAATTTATTCAGAAGACAAATAGATGCTGAATTTGCCAACCCAAGACTTGGATATTTACGGGCAAATTCAGGATATGTCTCGACGGTTGCACAAGAAACCTTGCAACCAATTGTGGAAGAATTGGATGCTAAACCGGAATTTTTGAGAGCGTTATAAGAATAAATGGGAGCGCTTGGACTGTTCGGCATTACTGTACCAGAACA